>RGNC01000166.1 GCA_010029175.1 Synechococcaceae bacterium WB8_1B_136
GTGTGGAACCGGGTGGTGATCGAACTCACCACCCACGACCTGGGCGGCCTCTCCACCCTGGATGTGGAGCTGGCTCGCCGCATCGAACGCCTGGTTCCATCGGCGTAGGGGATCAGTCTGCGCAGGTGATTTCGATCCATTCCGGCCGCACCGCCGACACCTCGCAGCTCACCAGGATCCGTTGCGTCAGCGAACGCTGCTGCGGCCCCGCCAGCACCACGATTGCCGCTGGCGGATGCAGCTGCGTGTCGGCGGGCAGGGCAGCTTGCGGGAGATCGATCATGCCGTGTCCGGGCCGTGATCCCCGCAGTAGACAGCGCTCTGCCATGCCGTACGGCCCAGCGAAGCAGGACCACGGCGTATCTGCGATCAAACCAGCACAGGCAGCTGCGCCGGTTCGCTTTGCTGGAAACGCAGCTGTTGCTGGCCGGCCCCGGTCTCCACATCCACGGTGATGGTGTGGCCGCCGCTGAACTGGCCGGCGAGGATCCCCTTGGCGATCGGCGTTTCCAGTTCGCGCTGGATCGCCCGCTTCAGGGGCCGGGCGCCATACACCGGGTCGTAGCCCACACCCGCCAGCCAGTCGAGGGCATCGGCGTTGAGTTGCAGCCCCAGCTTCTTCTCCTCGAGGCGCTTGGCCAGTCGCTGCACCTGCAGCTCCACGATCTCGCGCAGTTCCTCCTGCTTGAGGCTGTGGAAGATGATCGTTTCATCCAGCCGGTTGAGGAATTCGGGCCGGAAGTGGCCGCGCAGGGCCTCGTTCACCCGGGCCTCCATTTCGCCATGGCGGGCCGGATCGCCGGCCAGATCGAGGATCGAGCTGCTGCCGATGTTGCTGGTCAGGATCAGCACGGTGTTGGTGAAATCCACCGTGCGGCCTTGCCCATCGGTGACGCGGCCGTCATCGAGGATCTGCAGCATCACGTTGAACACATCGGGGTGGGCCTTCTCCACCTCATCGAACAGGATCACGGCGTAGGGGCGGCGCCGCACGGCTTCCGTGAGCTGGCCGCCCTCCTCGTAGCCCACGTAGCCCGGAGGCGCGCCGATCAGACGGCTGACGGCGTGCTTCTCCATGTATTCGCTCATGTCGATGCGCACCATCGCCTCCTCGCTGTCGAACAGCTGCGAGGCCAGGGCCTTGGAGAGCTCGGTTTTGCCCACACCGGTGGGGCCGAGGAACAGGAAGCTGGCGATCGGGCGGTTGGGATCGGAGAGGCCCGCCCGGGAGCGCTGGATGGCATCGGCCACGGCGGTGACCGCCTGCTGCTGGCCGATCACGCGCGTGTGCAGCTCATCTTCGAGATGCAGCAGTTTCTCCATTTCGCTCTGCACCAGCTTGGCCACCGGGATGCCGGTCCACTTGGCGATCACCTCGGCGATGTCGTCCTCAGTGACCTCCTCGCGCAACAGCGTTTTCTCACCGCCACCGGCGTTGAGCTCCTCCTCCTTGGCGGCCAGCTTCTTGTGCAGCTCCGCCAGGGTTCCGTACTCCAGCTCGGCGGCCTTGTTGAGGTCGTAGTTGCGCTTGGCCTGATCGATCTGCAGCTGCACCTGCTCGATCTCCTCCTTGATGGCTCCGAGCTCATCGATCGAGCCCTTTTCCTTCTGCCACTGGGCATTGAGGGTGCTCTGCTGCTCGCTCAGGTCGGCCAGTTCCTTCTCCAGGCGCTCCAGCCGGTCGCGGCTGGCGGCATCGGATTCGCGCCCCAGCGACAGCTTTTCCATTTCCAGCTGCAGGATGCGGCGATCGAGCTCGTCGATCTGCTCCGGTTTGGAGGTGATCTCCATCTTCAGGCGCGCCGCCGATTCATCCACCAGATCAATGGCCTTGTCGGGCAGGAAGCGATCGGCGATGTAGCGGCTTGAAAGCACCGCTGCTGCCACCAGGGCGTTGTCGGCGATGCGCACGCCGTGGTGCACCTCGTAGCGCTCCTTGAGGCCCCGCAGGATCGAGATGGTGTCTTCCACCGTGGGCTGATCCACGAACACCTGCTGGAAGCGGCGCTCGAGGGCTGGATCCTTTTCGATGTGCTGGCGGTGCTCATCGAGGGTGGTGGCGCCGATGCAGCGCAGTTCACCGCGGGCCAGCATCGGCTTGAGCAGGTTGCTGGCATCCATGGCACCGCCGCTGGCGCCGGCCCCCACCACGGTGTGGATCTCGTCGATGAACAGCACGATCTGCCCTTCGGATGCCGTCACCTCCTTGAGCACGGCCTTGAGCCGCTCCTCGAATTCGCCGCGGTATTTGGCGCCGGCGATCAGGGCGCCCATGTCGAGTGACACGAGCTGACGGTTCTGCAACGCCTGGGGCACGTCGCCATTGACGATGCGCTGGGCGAGGCCCTCCACAATCGCCGTCTTGCCGACGCCGGGTTCGCCGATCAGCACCGGGTTGTTCTTGGTGCGGCGGCTGAGGATCTGGATCGTGCGGCGGATCTCCTCGTCGCGGCCGATCACCGGATCGAGCTTGCCCTCCCGCGCTGCGGCGGTGAGATCGCGGCCGTACTTCTCGAGGGATTCGTAGGTGCCTTCGGGGTTCTGGTCGGTCACGGTCTGGGAGCCGCGGATGGCGTCGATTGCTGTGCGCAGTTTGCTGGCATCCACGCCGCACTGCGAGAGAAGTTGCTTGCCGCAGCGTCCATCGGCCGCCAGGGCCAGCAGCAGATGCTCGATTGAGATGTAGCTGTCGCCGAACTCGGCCTTGCGGGCGTTCGCCTGATCCAGGCAGGCGTTCAGATCCTTGCCCAGATACACGCTCTCCGGCGCCGTGCTCAGGCTGGGCTGGCTGGCGGTGTAGGCCTCCACCTTCTGCAGCAGGGTGCCCACATCCACCCCCGCCTTCTCGAGGATGCGGCCCGCCAGGCCCTGCTGGCTGAGCAGCGAGGCGAACAGGTGGTCGGTTTCCATCTGCTGCTGACGCTTCTGTTGCGCCAGCTGCTGGGCCGCCACGATGGCGCCCCAGGCTTTTTCGGTGAACAGCTCAGCGGTGGGATGCATGGCTGGGATCGTTGCTGCACAAACCGTATGGGCGTTGGCCGACGTCGGCGGCCAGGAGAACCGAACGCGGCTGATCGGTCCTCTCGCCAGAGGTGGGCAACACCGGCCAATTGCTGAGGAAAACCGTCGGCGGGAAACCGTCAGGCCTGCGGCGACGGCGTCAGCGGGGATTGCCGTTGTAGTTCACGTTCACCACCGTGCGTCCATCCGGGGAGATCTGGATGTCGGTTTCGCGGGTGGCGGGCCCCCCCTGCTCCTGCCAGCCGGGGGCTCCACCGAGGAAGCGGAATTCAAACCCCTGGTCGTTGTTCTGCACCAGGCATTTGCCCCCACCCTCGCCGGTGTTGAACATGCAGGCCGCCGGCACATACACCGACAGGCCACCGTTGGCGTTGACGGCCCACTGCCGCGCCAGGTTCACGGCGCGCACATTGGCCGAGCTCACCTGAGCCTGGCCCGGCAGGCCGGTCAGGAGGGCAAAGCCCGTGCTGAGAGCACTGGTGAGCAGCAGGCGACGCATCGAGGTCATGGCTGAGGGGCGGAAAGGGTGTCCACAGTGTGGCTGCGGTCTACGGCGCCGGCATCACCGGCGACACGACGGCGTCGCTGCGGGTGCGGGGGGGCAGGGGAATGACCCCCTGGTTGGTCCCGCACAGCTTCAGCGGGCAGCCATCGGGGCCATAGATCGCATCGGCGCCGGAGAGGCAGCCGATGCGGTTCTTGGCAGCCACGGCGCTGGGGGCGATGCGCAGCGGCTGCACAGCGGCGTTGGCGGGGCTCACGATCAGCGGACAGCTGTTGGCCGGCCGCGTGACGCGACTGTTGATCGCCGCCGGGGTGGGGCCACCGGTGATGTCCGCTTCGGTCTGGGCCTGCACAGCGCCGGCAGTGAGCAGCAGCAGGCCGACGGCGCACAGACCACCCGCCGAGGCTCTCCGTGCGCGGCTGGCGGAGCGGGTGGCCATGATCTCCCTGTCCTTGGTTCGGTGGGTTTGATGGTCGAGGATAGGTCTGATGCCCTGGTGGCGCAGCTGGCCCAGGAATCCTTCGGGTTTGATGCCACCAGCCGCGATCCGGAGCGCAACTGCTGGCTGGCGGTCCACCGCCACCTGCATGGCTGCCTGCCCAGTGAATACGACATCCGCGAGGTGGATGAGCAGCTCTACCTGGCGGTGCTGGCCCATCGCCGCAGCCTCAGCCGATG
>RGNC01000167.1 GCA_010029175.1 Synechococcaceae bacterium WB8_1B_136
GCGCTCCAGCAGCACCGGCCCGAAGCCCACCGAGAAGCCGCTGACGCGGATGCCCTGCCAGGTGGCGGCAAAGAAATGCCCCGCCTCGTGAATCACCACCAATCCGGCCAGGATCAGCAGTGCTGTGATGACGCCCACGCCGGTGCCCGTTTGATTCGGTTCATTCTGGGGCTGGGCGACCTGGCCCTGGGCCATAGCGTTGGGCGCAGCTCTCCGGCCGCCACGCGTGACCAGCCCCCAGCGTTGTGATGCCCTGTTGGTGGGCGGCGGGATCATGGGCGCCACCCTGGCCAACCTGCTCCAGCAGCTGGAACCCGGACTGGAGCTGGTGGTGCTGGAGCGGCTGCCGGCCCTGGCGGCGGAGAGCAGCGCGGCCATGAACAACGCCGGCACCGGCCATGCCGCCAACTGCGAGCTGAACTACACCCCCCAGGCGGCCGATGGCTCGGTGCCCACGGCCAAGGCCCTGGCGATCAATGCCTCCTTCGAGCGCAGCCTGGAGCTGTGGAGCTCGCTGGTGGAGCGGCAGGTGCTGGCCGATCCGCAGGCCTTCATCCGGCCGGTGCCCCACCTCAGTTTCGTGTGGGGGGAGGACTCCGTGGCCTTCCTGCAGCGCCGCCACCAGGCACTGGCAGCCACGCCCCAGTTCGCCGCCATGGTCTGGAGCACCGATCCCGCCCAGCTGCGGGAGTGGATGCCGCTGGTGATGCAGGGGCGGCCCCTGGATCAGCCCCTGGCCGCCACCCGGGTGGCCCGCGGCACCGATGTGAATTTCGGTGCCCTCAGCCAGCAGCTGCTGGCCGGCGTGGAGGTGCGCCGGGGCCATGAAGTGGTGGCGCTGCAGCGCCAGGGCCCCGACTGGATCGTGCAGGTCCGCACGGCCGATGGGGGCCTGCAGCGCTTTCAGGCGCCGTTTGTGTTCCTGGGGGCCGGGGGCGGCAGCCTGCCGCTGCTGCAGCGCTCCGGCATCCCGGAGGGGCGGATCTACGGGGCGTTTCCGGTGAGCGGCCAGTGGCTGGTGTGCCGCAACCCGGCGGTGATCGCTGCCCACAACGCCAAGGTGTACGGCAAGGCGGCCGTGGGGGCGCCGCCGATGTCGGTACCGCACCTCGACACCCGCTGGATCGATGGCCAGCGGGCCCTGCTGTTCGGCCCCTATGCCGGCTTCAGCACCCGCTTCCTCAAGCAGGGCTCCCTCTGGGATCTGCCCAACTCGGTGCGGCCCTCCAACCTGCTGCCCACCCTGCAGGTGGGTCTGGAGAACTTCGAGCTGGTGCGCTACCTGGTGGGCCAGGTGGTGCAGAGTGCGGCCCAGCGGCTGGAGAGCCTGCGGGCGTTCCTGCCTGAGGCCGCGGCGGCCGACTGGGAGCTGGCGGTGGCGGGCCAGCGGGTGCAGATCATCAAGCAGGTGAACGGCCGCGGCCGGTTGCAGATGGGCACGGAGGTGGTGTGCAGCGCCGATGGCTCCCTGGCGGCCCTGCTGGGGGCCTCACCGGGGGCCTCCACGGCGGCGCAGACCATGCTGGAGCTGTTGCAGCAGTGCTGGCCCGAGCGCATGGCGGGTGGGGCCTGGCAGCAGCGCCTGCGGCAGCTGATCCCCTCCTGGGGCCAGGATCTGGGCGGGGATGCCGAGCTGCTGTCGCGGGTGCGCGAGCGCAACAACCGTGTGCTGGGGCTGGATCCGCTCAGCCGCTGATGCGCTCGGCGCCGAAATAGGGCACCAGGGCCGCCGGCAGCTGCACCGAGCCGTCGGCCTGCTGGCCGTTCTCCAGCAGGGCGGCCATGGTGCGGCCCACGGCCAGGCCGCTGCCGTTGAGGGTGTGCACAAGCTGGGTGGTCTTGCCGTCCTTGCAGCGGATGGCGGAGCGGCGGGCCTGGAAGTCGCCGCACACGCTGCAGCTGGAGATCTCGCGATAGGCGCCGGCACCGGCCAGCCACACCTCCAGGTCGTAGGTGCGAGCTGCGGAGAAGCCCATGTCGCCGGTGCAGAGCTCGATCTTGCGGTAGGGAAGTTCCAGGGCCTCCAGCACGGCCTCCGCGTCGGCGGTGATTTGCTGGTGGGCCTCGGCGGAGTGGTCGGGGTGGCAGAACCAGTAGAGCTCCACCTTGTTGAACTGGTGCAGCCGGATCAGGCCCCGCGTGTCGCGGCCGTAGCTGCCGGCCTCGCGGCGGAAGCAGGGGGTGTAGGCCACGTATTTGAGGGGCAGCTGCTCCGCCGGGATCACCTCATCGCGGTGCAGGGAGGTGACGGGCACCTCGGCGGTGGGCGTGAGCCAGAGGTCGTCGTCGGCGCAGCGGAAGCTCTCCTCGGCGAATTTGGGCAGCTGGCCTGAGCCCGTGAGGCTGGCGCTGTTCACCAGGATCGGCGGCATCACCTCGCGGTAGCCCTTGCCGCCGTGCAGGTCGAGCATGAAGTTGATCAGGGCCCGCTCCAGCCGGGCGCCCTGGCCCAGCAGCGTGATGAAGCGGCTCTGGGCAATGCGCACCGAACGCTCGGTTTCAAACAGCCCGAGCCGATCGGCGATCTGCCAGTGCTCCTCCAGGGTTTCTCCGGCAGAGGCCTGGCGGGGGTTGCCCCAGCGCTTGATCTCCACGTTGTCCTCTTCGCCCTTGCCGTCGGGCGCGTCGGGAGAGGGCAGGTTGGGCAGGGCAAGCAGCTGCTCGCGCAACTTGGCATCGAGGTGTTTCTCCTCCTCCTCCAGCACCGCCACCTGCTGCTTGATCTGGTTGCCCTGATCGCGCAGCTCCTGCACCTCGGTGCTCTGGGGTGCTGCACCCGCCTTGATCTGGAGGCCCACTTCCTTGCCGATGCGGTTGCCCTCGGCCTGGAGGTTGCTGCGCCGTTCCTCCAGATCGCGGGCCTGCCGGGCCACCAGCTGCAGGCCGGTGAGGTTGAGCGACATGCCACGACGCCCGAGCTGTTCGGTGATCAGCTCGGGGTTGTCGCGCAGCAGGCGCTGATCCAGCACGGGCCCAATAGCAAGTGGGCCGAGCCTAGGGGTGAGGGTTCAGCCGAGCCAGGCGGCCAGGTCGGCTTGGCCCTGGAAATCCAGCAGGGCATCACCCAGTTGCTCCAACCGATCGAGGGGCAGGGTGTGGATCATGTCCCGCTGGTGGGGGCTGAGCGGTCCGCAGCGCCGTTGCAGCATCCGCAGCAGCAGGGCGGCCGCTTCCTGCTGGCGGCCCTCCTGCAAACCCCTGTGCTTGATCAGTTGGTAGACCGAGGAATCTTCGAGGATGCTCATGGCGAGAAGACGCTGAATCACGTCTGGGGGGAAGGCTAGGCCGGCCAGCAGTTGGCAACCGCTGGTGGTGAGGCGGCGTTGATCGGCATCGGTGATCTCCCGCAGCCGTTCGCGCACCTGAGCCAGCAGCTGTTCGCGCGGCTCACACCCAGGCCTGGCCAGGACCGCCAGCGGCAGCAGCGCCGGGTCGGCCAACAGGGGATCCGGGTCCTGCTCCCAGAGGCGCAGGTTGCTGAAGTGGTGGCGGGTGCGCCCGATCGCCAGCTGGTCGACCCGTGCCAGGGCGCTGGTGGTGGGCTTGAGATGAATCACCACCTGGCGGATCGGTTGGTGAAAGCGGCGATGCAGCCGGATCCAGTACTCGAGCATCCGCTCGGCGATCGCGGCGTCGGGGCGGGTCTGGAACTCCAGGTGGAGAATCGTGGGATCGCCACGCCTGGGCAGCAGGATCACCGAATCGGCATGCAGGGGAGCGCTGCTGAGTTCGCGGTCCAGCACCTGCCAGTTGGCGTCTGCGATGGCCGCTGTTGAGATCTGTTCAGGCGCCTTGCCTTCGGCCTGGGCCAGCAGGCGGAGCAGCCAGCGTCCAATGCTGGCGGGATGGCGAACCACCAGCTGTTTGCAGAAGTCGTCGATCACGGCAGAGCGCCCTCGCCCAGCAAAAAGGCACCGATGGCGGGAGCCGGGAGGGCCGCCCATCCATCAGTGCCACCGTTGCGGAGGTCTGTTCCGGGCGCTCAGCGGGGGGCAGGCCCTCAGAGCACCTGCACCACTTCGCTCACTTCGGGGATGGCCTCGCGCAGCTTGCGCTCGATGCCCATCTTGAGGGTCATGGTGCTGCTGGGGCAGGAGCCGCAGGCGCCCTGCAGGCGCACCTTCACGATCGGGCCATCGATCTCCACCACTTCCACGTTGCCGCCATCGGCCATCAGGTAGGGGCGCAGCTCATCGAGGGCG
>RGNC01000168.1 GCA_010029175.1 Synechococcaceae bacterium WB8_1B_136
GGCGGCGGATGCCGGCGGTGTCGAGCAGCTTCCAGGTTTTGCCCTCCCGCTCGATCGTGGTGTCGATCGTGTCGCGGGTGGTGCCGCGGATCGGGCTCACGATGGCCCGCTTCTCGCCGCACACGGCGTTGAGCAGGCTGGATTTGCCCACGTTGGGGCGGCCGATGATCGCCATCTGGATCGGCTCTTCGCCCTCCAGCTCCTCGGTGGGGGGCAGGTGTTCCACCAGGCGATCCAGCAGGTCGCCGGTGCCGGCGCCGTGGATGGCCGAAACGGGATAGGGCTCCCCGAGGCCCAGGCTCCAGAATTCAGCGGCCATGGCCAGGCCCGCCTCCGGCGACTCGCACTTGTTCACTGCCAGCAGCACGGGCACGGTCTGGCCCCGCAGCCATTCGGCGATCGATTCATCGGCGGCCGTGAGACCCTGCTGGCCATCGGCGATCACCACCGCCACCGCGGCCTCCGCCAGGGCCAGGTTGGCCTGCTCGCGGATCTCCGGCAGAAATTCGCTGTCGTCGTTGAACACCAGGCCGCCGGTGTCCACCACCTTGAAGTGGCGATCGCGCCAGTAGCCCTCCTGATAGGTGCGATCGCGGGTCACACCCGGCTCGTCGTGCACGATGGCCTCGCGGCTGCGGCACAGCCGGTTCACCAGGGTGGATTTGCCCACATTGGGGCGGCCAATGATGGCAACAACTGGCAGAGCCAAGGACTTATCACAACGACTGTCGTTCCTTGACCCTACAGGCCGGGCTCAGCGCACCGGCAGGTCGCCCGGATGGCCCGCCACCGGATCGGCCGGCGCCGGCAGCAGCTCCGGCAGCGGACCGGTCTCGGGCAACGGTTCCCCCCGCTCGGCCAGGTGGGCCAGCAGCCAGTTCACGGCGGTGGCGCGGCGGGTGCGGCGGGGATAGAGCTCACCGATCCGGTAGCCCGCGAAGCCCAGCTGCTCCTTCAGCAACTGCTTGTGCTGCTTGGCGATCGAGCGGGTGAGGGCCACCGCGGGGGGCCGCTCGGCGATGAATTGCGGTTCGATCGGGAACGACTCCCGCCACACCTCTCCCGCCGCCGGGCCCGCGCTCCAGGTGCCGGAGCCATCGGGCGCATAACCCAGGCGCGGCCAGATCAGCTCACACACGAAGCGATCGCTGGTGCGGTCGGCCAACACCGCCTCCAGCAGCGCCCGGCTGAGGGGGTGGGCAGCGGGGCTGGCGGCGGCTTCGGCGCAAGCCATCAGACCTGGCTCCATTGATCTGGAGCCCATGATCGGGTGCTGCGAGGAAAAATGGTCAGCGAAGCAGCTGAGCGGCAGCCTGGATCCCAGTCGTGTAGGCACCCTGCAGGGTGGCAGGGAAGTCGGAGCTGGTGGCCTCGCCGGCAAACACCAACATCCCCCATGCAGCGGCCAGATTCCTGCGATCGTGGTCAGTCATCCCAGGTCTGGGGAAGGAATAGCTGCCGCAGCTGTAAGGGTCGGCTCCCCATCGGCTGCAGCGGTAACTGCTCGGCTCGGGTACTGCGGCGGTGCCGTAGCAACGGCGCAGGGCGTTGAGCGCCGAGGCAACAATCTCGGCATCGCTCCAGCGCTCCAACCGCCGCGCCACCCCGCCGGCATTGAAGCCCAGCAACACCGGATGCCCCAGCAGAGGCGCCAGATTGAGCCACTCAGCCCACAGCCCCGAGCTGGGGTGCTGCAACCGAATCAGTGTCTGATTTCCCCAGAAGACATGCGGGAAGATCAGGTAGAGCTTGTTCAACACGCCCATACCAATGCGTTCGATCGCTTGCTGCTTGGCCGGCGGCAACGGGGGATCGAACTGCACAAAACCCTTCTTCAGCACCCCTAGAGGAAGAGTGCAGCAGAGGCGTGCGGCCCGAAAGCGACCACGATCGGTCTCAACCATCACCCCGGCGCCTGAGGCTCCTCTCTCCTGTCGGATGAGCTGCACCCGCTGCCCCAGCCGCACATCCAGCCCCCTGCTCAACGCTTCGAGCAAAGGTCCGAATCCACTGGGCAACAGCGCATCACCACCCCGCAACTCGCGGTTGCCATCCCCCATGGGCATTCCGGCTTTGATCTCATCCAAGTCGGCACCCAGTTCGTGTTCAACCGTCACCGTGAGAGCCAGGCGCTGATCGCTGCTCAGATCGACGGGCAACGCCTTCGCCAATGGTTGGTCCGCCCCACTGCGCTCCAACCGGTCCACCACAGCCTCAATCCACGCCTCGGCGGCTTGGCTGCGAGCGGAAGTCCAGGGGCGTCCATCAACAGCGAAGGTGATGCAATCGCTGTAATCCGTGGTGACCAGCCGCAGTCCAAGCCGATCACGGGCCAGATCCGTCAAGGGATTGTCCGCGAGTCCATGCAACCAGGAGGCACCAAGATCAACCGGCAGCCCCAGGCTGGTGTCAGTCCAGACACGTCCACCGAGGCGATCACGCGCCTCCAGCACGATCACCCGGTGCCCCTTGCGCCGCAGCTCCTGAGCGCAGGCCAGTCCGGCGAGGCCCGCACCCACCACCAGCACATCTGCCGTATCGCTCCTGCCAGCACGGGCATGCCTGGCGAGCACACCCGCCGTTGCTCCGGCGGCGGCCGCCAATCCCCACTGAACCAGTGCACGTCGTCGCATCAGGCGTTCCCGAACGCCAATGCTGTGATGGGCGATGTCGAGGCCAGCCAGCGCAATGCCACAACCGTCATCCATGAGCGATGGACTGGTGCCAGCGGGACGGCAAGCCGTCTCACGACGTCCATTGTGACCTCAACACCCAGCGCACAAGCCGCAAAGCTTTGCTGCAACTGATGCGGCAGCGCTGGGCGTACTGGTGCGCAGGAGCCTGGCGCCTGCGAAAACCCGTGGCAATGTCCCCGCGACAGCCAACTCGGCGAGAACTGAGCTGGGTGGGCATCAGCCCCGCAGGGAAAGGATAGAGCGACCTTCAGTGAGCCCTGGTGATGCAGAGACCCAAGACCACTCGTATGGGGGAGCACAAACGCTGGGATTCTCGGTTAAAAGGGTCGCATCGCACCTCCGGGAGGCATTGATGGAACCCGAAACCGAGCCAACGGCAGCCTGGAGGTCGGAAGCAGAGCCCCGCGAGACCAAAGCCGGTACCGGGCTCACAAGCCGCCACGTCACGACGCAACGACCCACGCGCTGACAGGGCCCAACGGCCGCTGAACCGAGAAACTCAGGAAAAACAGCAATACCTCGCCCCAGACCACCGACCCCAACGCGAACGACACCATGAGCAACCCCTCAGCCCTTCCCGCTCCTCTTGTCACCAAACAAATCAACCTTGACGTTGTCGTTGGGCCAAACGAATACGGACAGGGCCCCGTTTCCCCAACGAGCGGCGAGGACCCAAGCAAAGCATTTGACAGCAAGACAGATACCAAACACTTAAATCCAGCTGGAAGCAAGTCTGGAATTGAAATCACCTACGAAGACCAAACAAAACTCACCAGCCTCTCCATAACCACAGCCGACAAAGATCCTGACAGACGACTATTGTTTTTCACAATTCCAGGCGCGTCACAGATACAAAGAGACCCCATGGTCTATGCCCTTTACGGGTATACAGCCAGCGGCTGGCAAGAGCTGAGCAGCGGGAATCTAAACACGCCAATAGCCCGCAAAACGAAATCAGAAGACATACAACTCCCGGACAACCTACCTTACCTACAAAAATACAGAATCACGTTTCCAGAGGTTAGAACGGCGGGCAGTGCGATGCAACTGTCTGAGCTGAATCTGAGCGGCCTCCAAGTCGACAGGGGTTCATTTCTTCCTGGCAACCCGACGTCCATCAAGGACATAGACCTCGACGACCAAAGCCAGAGCCGCTCACCCTCCAACGAAACCGCCGAAAAGGCCTTTGACGGCGATTCGTCGACCAAATACCTGAACCTGGGCGGATCAAACTCAGGCTTCGAGTTGACCTATGGACTCGACACCAAAATCACCGGCTTCACAATTACGACAGCCAGAGATTCCGACGACTACCCGAGACGGGACCCCATTTCGTACCAATTGTACGGACTAAACAATGACACCTGGACCCTGATTTCGTCGGGGGACTTGTTGACGCCGACAATCAAGTCAAAAGAATTTTACACCAAAGTTGACAGCCCATCCTACAACCAGCAATACAGACTTGTCT
>RGNC01000169.1 GCA_010029175.1 Synechococcaceae bacterium WB8_1B_136
GCCTCCACCGCACTCACCAGGGGGCTGGTGGCACTGCCCTGGGCCACGGCGCTGAGCCAGGTGGCCTTCACGTAGGCCGCCTCATCCACGCCGGGGGGGATGCGCTCGCTGAGCAGGTGCAGAAGGAAGGCCTCCTCGCCGCTGGGCGGGTTCGCCAGCAGATCGGTGAGGGCGCCGGTCTGCTCAGCGCTGAGGGGAAGGGCCGGCACCCCCAGGGCCTCGCGCTCGGCGGCGGCGGCGCGGTAGCTGGCGAGAAAGCTGCTGGCGGACATCGGCGCAGGGGCCCAGGGGGGCTTGGGAACGGTGTGCTGCCCACCATTGTTCTTTGCCGCCGTTCCCCCATCCGGTGGCAACGGCTGCAAACATGCTTCTAGGGTGGTCTGTCCCCTGCCCGTCCATGGCTGCCGGCATGATTCCCACCTCCGATCTGCATGTGGTGGAAACACGGCCGCTGGTGGCGCCGGCGCTGCTGCACCGGGAACTGCCCCTCGGGGAGAAGGCCGCCGCCACCGTGCGCGAGGCGCGGGAGCGGATCAAGGCGATCCTGCGCGGCGACGACCAACGGCTGCTGGTGATCGTGGGGCCGTGTTCCGTGCACGACGTGGCGGCGGCCAAGGAGTATGCCGCCGCGATTGCGGAAGAGCACCAGCGCCACCGGGATCAGCTGGAGGTGGTGATGCGGGTGTACTTCGAGAAGCCGCGCACCACCGTGGGCTGGAAGGGCCTGATCAACGATCCCCATCTCGACGGCAGCTACGACATCAACACGGGCCTGCGGCTGGCCCGCGGCCTGCTGCTGCACCTGGCGGACATGGGGCTGCCGGCGGCCACCGAGCTGCTGGATCCGGTGGTGCCCCAGTACATCGCCGATCTGATCAGCTGGACCGCCATCGGTGCCCGCACCACCGAGAGCCAGACCCACCGGGAGATGGCCTCGGGTCTGTCGATGCCGATCGGGTTCAAGAACGGCACCGACGGCAGTGCCTCCACCGCCATCAATGCCATGGAGGCGGCCGCCCGCTCCCATCACTTTCTCGGCATCAACCAGGAGGGCCATGCCGCCATCGTGACCACCACCGGCAACCCGGATGGTCATCTGGTGCTGCGGGGCGGCAAACAGGGCACCAACTACCACCCCGAGGCGGTGGAGGCCGCCGCCGCCGCCCTGGCCAAGGAGGGGCTGCCGGCGCGGGTGATGGTGGATTGCAGCCATGGCAACTCCAACAAGGACTATCGCCGCCAGGGCGAGGTGGCGACCCAGGTGGCCCGTCAGCTCAGCGGCGGTTCCCGCCATGTGATGGGTGTGATGATCGAAAGCCATCTGGTGGCTGGCAACCAGAAGATTCCGGCGGATCTGGCGCAGCTCACCTACGGCCAGAGCATCACCGATGCCTGCATTGATCTGACCACCACCCGCACCTTGCTGGCGGAGTTGGCCGCTGCGGTGGCCGAGGGTAACGGCCACCTTGTGGCAGCGGCCTGAGGCTGGGTTGTTGATGTTTGGCACTCGCAAGTTGCGAGTGCCAGTTGATGGCTAACGCAACAAAATGTCCATCCTGAACAGGCGAGCAGCGCGTTTTTTCTAGGGTTGAGGCTGTAGGCAACTGAGGGTCGTGCCATGGCCTATCTCCTGCAGCTCTGTGGGGTTTCCGATCCCCTGCAGCTCTTCTATCTCGAGCAGCGTTCGCTGGAGCTGGTGGGGCCGGCATTCGCCGGTTTCCGCCCGCTGCAGCTCGATGATCTGCTGGCCTGGGCGCTCGATGCGGCACGGCAGCGCTGCTGGGATCTCGAGCTGATCCAGCACACCGTGATGGAGGCCTGGCTGGAGCGGGCCGAGGCCATCCGCCAGTGGCAGCTGCGGCTGCGGGACGAGCCGGGCGATCGGGTGCTGGTGGCGGGTCTGGGCAGCCAGCGCGACTGGGAGCGGCGCTGCGAGGCCATGCTCAGGGCGTGAAGCGGGCCCAGAGCAGGCCCGTGGCCAGGGGCACGCTCAGGTTGTCGATCCCGTAGCGGCTCAGCTGCTCCAAGCCGGTGGCGGTGGCCGCCATCAGCAGCAGGGTTGTCGCCGGCGGTGCCAGATCGCCTCCGGCCAGGGGGCGCAGCAGGGCCAGCACCCCCAGGCTGGCCCCGGCCATGGCCAGGGTTCCCGCCAGGGATTTGGTCTGCCCCAGCAGCTGCCAACGGGGGGAGTTCACCAGGGGGCCGATCAGGCCCGCCAGGCCGTCACCGACGGCCATCACCAGCACCCCGGCGGCCACGGCCAGGGGCTGCTGCGGCCAGAACAGGGCCAGCAGGGTGGTGATCGCCGCGCCGTAGGCAATGGTGCCGTAGCTGTGGCGGCCCACATCCTCCACCGCCGGCAGCAGCCGGTAGCGGTGGTTCAGGGCCGTGAGCACGGTGACCACAGCGGCGGCCGGCAAGGCCACCAGGCGGTCGATGCCGAGCCACCAGGCGAGCAACACCACGGGGCCGGTGCCGATGTGCACCACCTTGCGGCTCCACTCGCGCTGTTCCGGCCAGCGACGCCGCACCAGCAGCGCGAACACCACCACCATGGCGAGCCAGCTGGCGACAACGCCAATGGAGAGGAGCTGATGGGGCGCTGCCTGAACAGGCGGTGGGTTCAAGCGGCCTGCTGATAGTTGGTCATCAGGCGCAGCTTCAGGATGGCCTTGGCCTCCAGTTGCCGCACCCGCTCACGCGACACATTGATCTGCCGGCCGATTTCCGCCAGGGTCATCGGCTCGCATCCGTCCAGCCCGAAGCGCAGTTTGATGATCGTCTGCTCGCGCTCGTTGAGTTGCGACAGCCAGGTGCCCAGGTGCTCCTTCTGCAGGCTGCGGTCCATGGAGTCGAGCGACTCGTTGCTGGCTGGATCGGCAATCAGCTCGCCGAGGGTGCTGCGATCCTCGTCGCCGCGGGCATGGGCATCGAGGGAGGCGCAGGGGGCGCTCTGGGCGATCAGGTCTTCCAGCTCGGCCGGTTCCATGCCCATGGCGTGGGCCAGCTCGAGGCGATTGGGCTGGCGGCCGAAGCGGTGGGAGAGCTCCCGGGTGATGCGCCGCATCTTCGAGAGCTTCTCACTCACGTGGATCGGCAGCCGGATGGTGCGGGCGCTGTTGTCGATCGCCCGGGTCATGCCCTGGCGGATCCACCAGTAGGCATAGGTGGAGAACTTGTAGCCCATGGCCGGATCGAACTTGTCGACGGCCCGCTCCAGGCCGATGGCCCCTTCCTGCACCAGATCGAGCAGCTCCAACCCCTGGTTCTGGTATTTCTTGGCAACGCTCACCACCAGGCGCAGGTTGGCGGCCATCATCCGGTCGCGGGCGCGGGTGCCCATGCGGATCTGGTGTTTCTGGCGGGGGGTGAGCTGTTGCGGGGGCAGTTCCTGCAGGCGTTTCATCGCCTGCACGTGATGGGCCAGTTCGATCTCCTCGGCGGCGGTCAGCAGGGGAACGCGCCCGATGTTGGTGAGATACCAGCCGATCGAATCGGCGCTGAGCCGACCGCCCTGACGTGCCGTGGCGGCTCGGGGTGAGGATCTGTTGGTCGGCAGGTTCAGATCGGTGATCGGGGTGTCATCCCCGTCGGCAGAGCTGGCGGGATGCAGAGATGTCTCCATGACCCTCAGCCTCCAATTTTGATTTGGCCGGAATTTAGCAGTTGTGGCCACTCGAGAACGTGGCAAATCGGAAGAGTTGCTGCAGCAATCACCTTTGTTTTTCTGCTGATTTGTGCTGCTGGTTACAGCGTCTCCGCGGCGCCGCTGGGGAGGCCTTTGCGCCAGCCGTCGATCAGGACCGACTGCGCGGCATGGCTCTCGTCCTCCGGTATGCGCTGCTGGAAGCGGCCGTCCGGCTGCATGTCCCAGGCGGTGCAGTTGTCCTGCAGGTAGCAGTCGATCAGCCGCTCCAGCCGCTGCCGCAGCTGCGGATCCTCGATCGGTGTCAGCGCCTCCACACGACGGTCGAGGTTGCGGCCCATCCAGTCGGCGCTGCCGATGTACATCACCGCATCGCCGCCATTGGCGAACCAGAACAGCCGGGAGTGCTCCAGGAACCGGCCGATCACGCTGGCCACGCT
>RGNC01000170.1 GCA_010029175.1 Synechococcaceae bacterium WB8_1B_136
CGGCGTAGTCCTTGGCCTGGGCCACGCCTTCTGTGAGGGGGGCGGTGTCGGGCTTGGCCTCCACCACCGCCAGCTGGGTGTTGCGGTAGGTGAGCACGTAGTCGGCGGTGAGGGGCTTGCCGCGGCGGCCACCGCCCTCGATCCGGCCGGGCGTGATCGAAAACTCGCGCCGGATGCGGCTGCCTTCGACCACGCCCCAACCAGCGGCGGCGAGCAGCGGATCGATCAACTCAGCGCGGGTTTCAGCCTCGTTCATGGGAGCAGGGAGGCCACATGATCGAGCAGATCGGCATCAAGCATGGATCTCGCAGCTTTGAGATCTCGATGGGCAATGCGCAGCATCCGAGCCGCTTCGCGCTGGCGGTCAGATGGCATGGAGCTCTCTCCCGTAGCGATAGGCCTCGGTTACCACATGCTGGCTGTACTGACACCGCTCTCGAACCTCTGCATCGGAATAGACGAGGAGATCGATCGGAATCCGGTGTTGGGCCAGCTTTCGACTCAGATCCCCCGTTTCCTCAAAGCGCGAATGGCTCGCCAGCCAGGCATCGGGCACCGTCACCAGCAGATCGAGATCCGAATCGGAATCGCCGCCTGGATCTCAGCCGCGATTGTGCGCAGCAGCGGCTCATCCACCACGTAGTGATAGCTGGAGGGGCGAGAAGATGCGGCCATGGGATCAGTCTGGCGCATCCGGCCGGCGATAGAGCTCCACACCGACCCGCTCGATGTGGGCCAGCAGGGCGGGATGACAAATCGCGCTGAGGGCAGAGAGATCGATCACCCAGGGCAGCAGCAGATCATCGAGATCGGCATCGATGCGCGCCAGGCCGGCGGCGCCGATGGCGGGGCCGATGAGGGTGAGATCAATGTCGGAGGCGGGGCGATGGCGACCGAGGGCGCGAGAGCCGTAGAGGATCGCGGCCTCCACCTCAGGGTGGCTGGCGAGCACCTGCCGGATGGCCACAACCGCCGCTTCCGGCAGGCCGATGGCCTGCGCCGTCGCCAGGGGAGAACGAACGGTCATCACGGCTCGCCGCACAGAGCGGTGAAACGCTCCCGCAGGGCGCCGAACAGGGGCGCGAAGCGGTCGGCCACGTCGCGGGCGATCGCCTGGGCCTGCTCGAGGTTATAGGTGTGAGACGACTGATTGCGGGCCTTGATCATCGCCATCCAACCCTCACCGTCGCTGATCAGATTGTTCTGGAATACCAGGCGGGTGGCATCCCGGGAACCAATGATGCCCTCGATTCCCTGGTACTGCAGATAGTCCTTGAGCAGATTCCAGGCGAGTTCATGGGTGAAGTTGTCGAACCGCTGGCGCCAGCGGACGTCTGCATCAGCCATGAGCTCAGGCTAAGGAGAAGCTGATCAGGGCCCCAGTGCCCCCACCGGCACCACGGCGACGCCATCGGCACGCTGGTAGCCGTATCCGCTGCCGCAGAGCACCGCCAGGAAGGCGGGCTCCCCGGTGCGGCGGGTATCGATCTGCTGGCGAAAGCGCAGCAGGCCGGCGGCGGCGGCCTCCACCTGGCCCGGGCCGAGCTTGATCTCGATCGCCCCCCAGCGGCCGTCACGCAGCTGCACGATCGCGTCCACCTCCAGGCCGTAGTTGTCGCGGTAGTGGAACACCTCGCCATCCAGCGCCTGGGCCAGCACCCGCAGGTCCCGCACCACCAGCGATTCGAACAGCAACCCCAGCCACTCCAAGTCGTTGAGCAGACGCTGGGCACTGCCACCCAGGGCCGCCACGGCCAGGGAGGGATCGCAGAAGTGGCGCCGCGGAGCCTGCCGCAGAGCAGCCTTGGAGCGCAGATGGGGCCGCCAGGCGGGTTGGTTTTCGAGCACCATCAGGCGCTCGAGAGCCTGCAGATGGTCGGCCACGGTGCGTGGATCGAGGGGCCCATCGGCACCGCCGGCATCAGCCGCCAGGGTGGACAAGCTCACCTCCGTGGCCACATTGCGAGCAAGGGAACGCAGCAGGGCGCCAAGGCGCTGAGGATCGCGACGGCGCCCATCCACCCGTTGCACATCCACCTGCCGCACCTGCTCCAGGTAGTCGCGGGCGGCGCGGCAGGCGGCGGCCAGGGGGCGATCCAGCTGGGCGGGCCAGCCGCCACGGCACACCAGCTCGGCGAGATCCGCCACCACCAGCCCGGGGTCGGCACAGCTCGGGGGTTGCCCCTCCAGCAGCGCCGCCAGCGACACACCAACCTGGCCAACACCGCTCTCGCAGAGGGTCATGGGCCGCAGCCGCAGAAAGGAGAAACGCCCGGCGCCGGTGTGGCGATCAGCCTCATCGGCCGGCACAGCCGAGCCGGTGAGCAGAAACTGGCCAGGCTCCAGGGACGCATCCACCGCCCGGCGCACCTGGTTCCAGAGGGCTGGCTCCACCTGCCATTCATCCAGCAGACGCGGCCGGGGCCCAGCCAGCACCAAGGCCGGATCCACCGCCAGCGCCTGGCGGGCGGCGATGTCCACATCCAGCAGCACGGTGGAGGCGGCCAGCTGCTGGGCCATGCGGGTCTTGCCGCAGGCCTTGGGCCCCTCGATCACCACGGCACCGGCGGCAGCCAGGCAGCCCCGCAGCTCTGCATCGGCGATGCGGGGGCGATAGGGAGTGCCCGCGCTGGAGGCCATGGAAGCTGCCGCGCCAAGCGGCCTGATGCAGGAAATAACGGGATCCTAATGCAGGAAAAGTCGGCTCTCCAATGCAGGAAGAGTCGGCCCGCGGATGCAGGGAAAAACGAGCCCGCGCCACAGGCCAGCACCAGCTCACTTCAGTGCGGGGGCTCCACAGCCAATGGCCCCTGCGGCACCACGATCAGCCCCGAAGCCGGCTCGCCGTAGGCCCGGCAAGGCCGGCCGCTGGCCAGGTGGTGAGCGGCGAGGGCGCAGAGGGCCGCATCGATCCAGTCGATGCTGGTGAGCGCTGCGGTGTCGATGCCGGCCTGCTCCAGCAGGGCGCGGCGCTGCAGCCGCTTCTGGCGAGCCTCGGCGTTGCCGCCGCGCAGATGCCAGGTGATGGCGTGGGGGAAGGTTTCGAAGCAGGCCGCACCGCTGGCCGGCAAGCCAGGGGCCGGCAGGCCGGAGAGCAGCGGATGGCTGGCCTCCAGCTCCCGGTAGAGCGCTTCGCCCTGCAGCATCCAGCCGTAGTAGTTGCTGGGATGGCTGAGGGCCGCCGTGCGGCTGGGGGAGGCAAAGCAGAAGATCCCCTGCTGCATCAGCTCGCGCTCGCAGGGCCGGGCCCGGCCATCACTGCTCCAGCGGCAGGGCGCATCGATGGCGACCAGCTCCGCGCCGATCACCGAGCGGCACCAGTGGGCCAGCTCCTGCACATCAGACGTACGCAGCCGGGCGGCGTAGGCAGCACCGGTGAGCGCCACGGCGTGGAAGCCCTTGCGGGAGCCGCCCACGTCGACGCCGATCACGGTGGGCACGCTTTCCATCCAGCCATGCTGATGGAGAGCTCGCTGGACTACGCCGTGCAGGTGATCAGCTTTTCGGAGGCACGCCAACGCCTGAAGGCTGTGCTGGATCGGGTGGAAGCCGACGCGGACGTGACCCTCATCACCCGGCGGCACGCCAAGGGGGCGGTGGTGATGTCGCTCGATACGTACAACAGCCTTATGGAAACCGTGCATCTGCTGCGCTCACCGGCCAATGCGGCCCATCTGCAGCGGTCGCTGGAGCAGGCCAGGCGTGGGGAGCTCCTCTCCCATGGGCTGATCGATCCGGATCAGGCCGATGCCGTCGATTGAGCGGCTGGCCTGGACCACTGCGGACTGGGAGGACTACATCCACTGACAGAGCCAGGACCGCCGGCAGCTTCGGCGCATCAACCAGCTGATCCAGGCGTGCCTACGCGATCCCTTCGCTGGCATCGGCAAACCCGAATCCCTGCGGGAACACCTGGCCGGCTGCTGGTCGCGCCGCATCGATGAGGAACATCGCCAGGTTTACAGGCTTGATGGCGAGCTGCTTGTCATC
>RGNC01000018.1 GCA_010029175.1 Synechococcaceae bacterium WB8_1B_136
CTCCTCCTGGGCCAGCATGATCACCTTGATGGCCTTCTCGGTAAACCGCTCGAACATGGGGCGGGGCCTATTGCGGGTGACTCCAACCTATCAGGGTTGGACGGGGGTGTGTGATGTGGCGACCCACAAGGGCAGACCCTTTGCCACGGCTGGGGCCTTGCCCCCGGATTTGAACAACTGAACGCCAGAAAGTTTTCGGTTGTTCGCATCAGCGATGGCCGGCAATCCGTACACGCTCTGCAACGCACAGCCGCAGCCTGCAGCTCAGGTTGCCGCAGAGCCTCCAGGGCTCTGGCTCGGGTCGGCTCCTCTGTCCAGACGCATCCATTGGATCAGAGCGTCTTCGCCGCTGCGGTAGTAGCCGCGACGAACGCCTGCAGTTCGAAAGCCCGCCGCGGCGTACAGCGCCTGGGCGGCCTGGTTGCCTGCAGCCACCTCCAGGGTGGCGTGCTGGGCCCCCTCTGCGGCGGCATGGCTCAGCAGGGCCCCCAGCACCCGCCGTCCGAGCCCCTGCCGCCGCTGCTCCGGGTGGGTGGCCACGGCGGTGATGTGCAGCTCGTCGGCCACCAGCCAACCGCAGGCCAGGGCCAGCAGATCTTCGCCCCGCCAGATCCCCAGGCAGGGGCGCCGGTCCTGTTCCAGCTCCTGCTGCCACTGGGGGCGGCTCCAGAAGCCGCCGAGGGCCGCCTGATCGAGGCTCCAGCAGGCCTCGAGAGCCTGCGGGCCCAGTTGGACCACGGCCCCGCCTGCGGTGGCTGACGGTTTGCCCTGCACGGTTCTGTTCTGAGCGCTGCCTACGATTGTGAGCCGTTCAATTCCCGGTCTGTGCGATGACCAGCACCACGGCAGCGGCCATCGCCGGCCCCCGGTTCTACGAAGCCGATCGAGACATCGCCAGCCCGAACCGCAACCTCACGCCGATCACCACCGCGCTGGATGGCGAGGGGCGTCTGCAGGTGGGTGGCTGCGCCCTGGGGGAACTGGCCCGCCGCTACGGCACGCCCCTTTATGTGATTGATGAAGACACCCTGCGGGCCACCGCCCGGGCCTACCGCGAGGCCTTGGCACACCATTACCCGGGGCCGGCGCTGGCCCTCTACGCCTCCAAGGCCAACAGCAGCCTGGCGATCACGGCCCTGGTGGCGTCTGAGGGGCTGGGGCTCGATGCGGTGTCCGCCGGGGAACTGCTCACCGCCATCCAGGGCGGCATGCCGCCGGAGCGCATCGTGTTCCACGGCAATAACAAGAGCCTCGAGGAGCTGAGGCTCGCCGTGGAGCTGGGGGTCACCGTGGTGGCCGACAACTGGCACGATCTCGAACTGTTGGCGGCCCTGGCCCCACTCCAGCCGGTGCGGCTGATGCTGCGGTTCACGCCGGGCATCGAGTGCCACACCCACGAGTACATCCGCACTGGACACCTCGACAGCAAGTTCGGCTTCGATCCCGATCAGCTGGAGGCGGTGCTGCGGCACCTGCTCAACTGCCCCTGGGCACGGCTCACGGGCCTGCACGCCCACATCGGCTCCCAGATTTTTGAACTGCAGCCCCACCGGGATCTGGCGGGGGTGATGGCCGAAGCCCTGAAGCTGGCGCGCAGCCTGGGCCACCCGGTGCGTGATCTGAATGTGGGCGGCGGCCTGGGCATTCGCTACGTGTCCAGCGACGATCCACCGTCGATCGAGGCCTGGGTGCGCACCGTGGCCGAGGCGGTGGCGGCCGCCTGCAGCGAACGGGGCCTGGAATTGCCGCGACTGCTGTGCGAGCCGGGGCGCTCTCTGGTGGCCACCGCCGGGGTGACCCTCTACACCGTGGGCAGCCGCAAGGAGATCCCCGGCATCCGCACCTACCTCTCGGTGGATGGCGGCATGAGCGACAACCCCCGCCCGATCACCTACCAGTCGCACTACACCGCCGTGCTGGCGGATCGGCCCGAGGCTGAAGCCAGCGATACGGTGACGGTGGCCGGCAAGCACTGCGAGTCGGGGGATGTGCTGCTGAAGGACGTGGCCCTGCCCCCCGCCACCAGCGGCGATGTGCTGGCGGTGTTCGCCACCGGGGCCTACAACGCCTCGATGAGTTCCAACTACAACCGGATCCCCAAGCCGGCGGCGGTGCTGGTGCGGGACGGGATGGCCGAGCTGGTGCAGCGGCGCGAGCAGCCGGAGGAACTGCTGCGCTACGACGTGCTGCCCGAACGCCTGCGGCCGGTAGCCTGAGCGCAGCGGGGCTGGGGGTTGAGGTTGTTGGGGGTGTTCGGGATGGTTCAGCTGGGCGTGTTGCTGGACCTTCTGCTCGCCACTGCCCTCGGCATGGTTCAGCTGGGCGTGTTGCTGGACCTTCTGCTCGCCACTGCCCTCGGCATGGTGCTGTTGTCACGGGTGAACGAGCCCCGCACCCTCTGGCTGCTGCGGGGCTACCTCACCCTGGTGGCCCTGGCCTGGGTGGTGCAGCGCTACGGCAACCTGCCGCTCACCACCAAGCTGGTGGATGCCCTGGTGATGGCCTGCAGCCTGGCCCTGGCGATCCTCTGGCAGGGGGAGCTGCGGCGGTTGATGGAGCTGCTGGGCACCGGTCGGCTGGATGTGCTGTTCGGCAGCCAGCGGGCCGACAAGTTGGCCTCGGGCTCGGCCGCGGTGCTGAGTGAAGCCGCTGGGCGGTTGTCTCAGGTCCGCCGCGGCGGGTTGATCGTGCTCGATCTGGGCAGCGATCTGCGGCCGGAGGACTTTCTCAATCCGGGCATCGCCCTGGATGCGCAGCTCTCGGTGGATCTGCTGCTCAACCTGTTTGCCGTAGACACCCCCCTGCACGACGGCGCGGTGCTGGTGAAGGGCAATCGCATCCTCTCGGCCGGCGTGATCCTGCCCCTCTCGCGCCAGGGGATCAACCGCTACGGCACGCGCCATCTGGCGGCCCTGGGCATCACCGAACGCTTTGATCGCTGCCTCTGCATCGTGGTGTCGGAGGAAACCGGCACCCTCTCGCTGGCACGGCAGGGGCGGCTGGAGCGGCCGATCACCAGCAGCCGTCTGCAGGAGCTGCTCAGTGAGGCCCTGGCCAAACCCGCCGGGCGTACCGTGGCGATGGATTCGCCTGATCCCAACGCATGAGTCGCGCCCTGGCGACCGCCAGATCCGTCCAGGGGAACAGACCCTCCTTGCGGACCCTCCCCGCGGGGCTGGAGGCGGCGCGCCTCCCCGTGCATGTGGCCGTGATCATGGATGGCAACGGCCGCTGGGCGCGCCAGCGCAATCTGCCGCGGGTGATGGGGCACCGGGAGGGCGTGGAGGCCCTCAAACGCACCCTGCGCCTCTGCAGCGACTGGGGCATCGGCGCTCTCACCGCCTATGCGTTCTCCACCGAGAACTGGAATCGTCCCGGCGAGGAGGTGAGCTTTCTGATGGCCCTGTTCGAGCGGGTGCTGGCCCTTGAGCTGGCGGCGCTGGAGCAGGAGCAGGTGCGGATTCGCTTCCTCGGCGATCTGCAGCAGCTGCCCAGTGGCCTGCAGGAGCTGATCGCCAATGCCGAGAGCCGCACCGCTGCCAACACCGGCATTCACTTCAACGTGTGCACCAACTACGGCGGCCGGCGGGAGCTGGTGCGGGCCGCCCGCGCCCTGGCCGAGCAGGTGGCCCGCGGCGATCTGGATCCGGCCGCGATCGATGAACAGGCGTTTGCCGCGCAGCTCCACACCGCCGGCGAGCGCGACCCCGACCTGCTGATCCGCACCAGCGGCGAACAGCGCCTCAGTAATTTCCTGCTCTGGCAGCTGGCCTACGCCGAACTGCACATCACTGATGTGCTCTGGCCTGATTTCGATGAGCCGGCCCTGGTGCAGGCCCTGCTCGACTACCAGAGCCGCCAGCGCCGCTTCGGCGGAGTGGATTCCGTTACCCCCTGATCGCGCCGCAGGCGCTGCGCCCTTGACCCTCACCCCAGCGATTGCCCCCGCCGCGCAGGCGGCCCAGATGCAGATCCGCCACGACTGGACCACCCCGGAGATCCAGGCGCTGCTGGAGTTGCCGCTGATGGACCTGCTCTGGCGTGCCCAGGCGGTGCACCGCGCCGCCAACCCCGGCTACCGGGTGCAGCTGGCCTCGCTGCTGAGCGTGAAGACCGGCGGCTGCGAGGAGGACTGCGCCTACTGCCCCCAGTCGCTGCACAACAGCAGCGATGTGACGGGCCGGCCGGAGCTGGAGGTGGAACCGGTGCTGGCCAGGGCCCGGGCCGCCAAGGAGGCTGGCGCCCATCGCTTCTGCATGGGCTGGGCCTGGCGCGATATCCGCGATGGCGCCCCGTTTGAGGCGATGCTGCAGATGGTGCGCGGCGTGCGGGAGCTGGGGCTGGAGGCCTGCGTGACCGCCGGCATGCTCAGCGACAGCCAGGCGGCGCGGCTGGCGGAGGCCGGCCTCACCTCTTACAACCACAACCTCGACACCAGCCCCGAGCACTACGACCGGATCATCACCACCCGCACCTACCAGGAGCGGCTGGAAACCCTGGCGCGGGTGCGCCGGGCCGGCATCTCCATGTGCTGCGGCGGCATCATCGGCATGGGCGAGAGCACCACGGATCGGGCCTCGCTGCTGCAGGTGCTGGCGTCGATGGAACCCCACCCCGAGAGCGTGCCGATCAATGCCCTGGTGGCGGTGGAGGGCACGCCCCTCCAGGACCAGCCGCCGGTGGATCCGCTGGAGCTGGTGCGGATGGTGGCCGTGGCGCGGATCCTGATGCCCCACAGCCGGGTGCGGCTCAGCGCCGGCCGGGAAACCATGAGCCGCGAGGGCCAGGTGCTCTGCCTGCTGGCGGGGGCCGATTCAATTTTCTACGGCGACACCCTGCTCACCACCGGCAATCCGGCGGTGGAGGCCGATCGGCAGCTGCTGGAGGCGGCGGGCGTGAACCCTTGGCACGACCCGATTCCGGCATGACCGTGCAGGTGGCCGCCTTCTACTGCTTCGCCGCCATGGCGGAGCTGCCAGCGCTCCGGCTGGAGCTGCTGGAGCTGGCCCGGGTGGCTGAGGTGAGGGGCACGATCCTGCTGGCTGGCGAGGGGGTGAACGGCACCATCTGCGGGCCAGAGCCCGGGGTGCAGGCGGTGCTGGCGCGGCTGCGGGCACTGCCGGGGCTGGAGGCCCTGGAGGCCAAGTGGAGCGTGGCGCCCCAGCAGGCCTTCCACCGGCTCAAGGTGCGGCTCAAGCGCGAGATCGTGACCATGGGCTGCCCCACGGTGAAGCCCGCTGAGCAGGTGGGCACCTACGTGCCGCCGCAGCAGTGGGATGCGCTGATCCGCGACCCCGACACCCTGGTGATCGACACCCGCAACAGCTACGAGGTGGCCATCGGCACGTTCGAGGGGGCGATCGACCCTGGCACCTCCAGTTTCCGGGAGTTCCCGGCCTGGGTGGAGCAGGAGCTGCGGCCCCTGGTGGAGCGCCGCCAGCCCAAGGCCATCGCCATGTTCTGCACCGGCGGCATCCGCTGCGAGAAGAGCACCGCCTATCTGCTGCAGCAGGGGTTTGAGGGGGTGCACCACCTGCAGGGCGGCATCCTGCGCTACCTGGAGGAGATGCCTGAGCAGGGCAGCAGCTGGCGGGGCGAGTGCTTTGTGTTTGACCAGCGGGTGAGCGTGAATCACCGGCTCGAGCCCGGGGAGCACAGCCTCTGCCACGCCTGCGGCCTGCCCCTCTCACCCGAGGATCGGCAGCTGGAGAGCTACGAGGAGGGGGTGAGCTGCCGCCACTGCATCGATCGCTTCAGCGATGCCGATCGCAAGCGCTTCGCCGAGCGCCAGCGCCAGATGGCCCTGGCCCGCAGCCGCGGTGAGGCCCACATCGGAGCAGCTCCGGAGGGATGACGCCGTCCCTGCCGCAGAGGCCTGCTCTGTACAGCTTTCGCCGCTGCCCCTACGCCATGCGGGCGCGGCTGGCCCTGGCAGCGGCCGGCCTGCAGCCCGGCCGCGATCTGGAGCTGCGGGAGGTGGCCCTGAAGGCCAAGCCGCCGGAGCTGCTGGAGGCCTCCGCCAAGGGCACGGTGCCGGTGCTGGTGCTGCCGGATGGCGGGGTGCTGGAGGAGAGCCTGGCGATCATGGGCTGGGCCCTGGAGCAGGCGGATCCCCAGGGCTGGCTGGCGGGTTGGGATGGGGCGGCGCAGGCGCAGATGCAGGCCTTGATCGACGAGAACGATGGCCCCTTCAAGCACCACCTCGATCGCCATCGCTACCCCGAGCGCTACGCGGCTGCGGATCCCGCCGCCGACCATCGCCGCGAGGCCCTCGCCATCCTGCGCGGCTGGGATGAGCTGCTGCAGCCCGGCGGCTGGCTGCTGGGGGATCGCCCGAGCCTGGCGGACTGGGCCCTGCTGCCGTTTGTGCGTCAGTTCGGCCTGATGGAGCCGGCGGGCTGGGCTGCGGCGGCAGGGCTGGAGGCGTTGCAGGGTTGGCTGGATCGCTATGTGGCTTCCCCAGAACTGGCGGCCGTGATGGAGGCCCCCTGGGGGCTGCGCCGCAGTTGGCGATCGCCGCGCTGGATCTATCACCTGGCCCTGAATGGCGACTGGCACGCGGCTCAGGGAACCGGGGAATACCGCATTTCCACCCGCGGCCTGACGATGGAGCAGGTGGGCTTCATCCACGCTTCCCATGCCGATCAACTCGCGGCCACCCACCAACGCTTCTTTGCCGATGCCGGCCCGCTGAAGCTGCTGACGCTCGACCCGGTGCGCCTGGAGCGCCTGGGTGTGGCGGTTCGGCTTGAGCCGGCCCCCGGGTGCGGCGAGCTGTTCCCGCATGTCTACGGTGCGGTGCCGCTGGAGGCGGTGCTGCAGGTGGAGGCCTATCCATGACGCCCACCCTGGCGGCGATTGAGCGGCGAGCCGCGGCGCGGGATCTGCGGCTGCGGTTGCAGGTGCGCGAGCTGCTGGGGCTGCGCACGTTGCGGGTGGTGGTGGCCCGGCCGCCGCTGCTGCTGGGGGAGCTGAAGGGCTGGGCGCTGCCGCTGGCCGATGGCCTGCAGCTCGACACGATGCGGGTGCAGGGCCCGGCCAGCCAGGGGGTGGGGCCGCTGATCTGGGCCGCCACGTTCGCCTGGGCCCTGGAGGCCACCCCCTGCCGCCGCGCCCGCCTGCTGGCGATCCGCGATTCCGAGCCGCAGCACTGCCGCCTGGTGCGTTATTTCCAGCGGCTGGGCTTCAGCCCTGTGCGGGAGGTGGCTGCGGCCGCCGCTGATCTGCCGCTGCGGCTGGTGTGGGGCGGCTCTGGGCTGCTGATGCGCGGCGACTGCGCCGAGGGCCTGGCGCGCGCCTGGGCGCAGCTGGACCGGCTTTGGCCGGAGGGTTGAGGACGGTGGTGGGAATCGATGTGGGCGCCGCCACGGCAACTCGGAGTCCATCGAGTGTGCTGCCCCAGCAGGTGAATCAGCTCCGATCCAGCACCTGCCAGTGGCCTGAACGTGCCGACCCCACGCGGCGCAGCCGTCCAGCGGCCTGAAGAGCGGCCAGCTGTTTCTCCACCGCGCGTGAGCTCAGATGAAGCGTCTCGGCCAGCAGGCGGGCCGAAAGGCGAGGTGAGGCGGCCAGCAAAGCCAGGATCCGCTCCGCCGTTCCGGCGGCGATCTCCGAACCCATCTCCGAACCCATCTCCGAACCAGGGTGGTGTGCGGCGGTTTGCTGGCAGATGGCCTGCTCCAGGGCTGAGCCGATCGCCGTGAGCATGAAGCTCACGAATGGGGTGAGATCCCCCGCCTGGTCGGCCTTGCCCAGGCTGTCGTAGTAGGCCTCCTGCCGGTTGCGCACCACCTCTTCAATCGGCAGCCAGGCCAGCAAGGGCTGCCAGCGGCTAAGGATCAAGGTCTGCCAGAGGCGGCCGAGGCGGCCATTGCCGTCGGCGAAGGGGTGGATGAACTCGAGCTCGTAATGCACCACGCTGCTGGTGAGCAGGGGATGCCAGTCGCTGGCGTTCAACCAACCGAGCAGATCGTCGACCAGGGCGGAGACGCGCCCGGCCGCAGGAGCCATGTGCACCAGATCGGCGCCGCGGTAGATGCCCACACCGCCCCGGCGAAATCTGCCGGGATGCTCGATCAAGCCAGCCATCAGCAGGCCGTGGGCCTCGAGCAGATGGCGTGGATCGCTGGGGATCCAACGGGGCAGTGCCTCGTAGGCAGCGATGGCATTGCGCACTTCCTGAATGTCGCGCGGTGGCCCGATCACGGGCTTGCCGTCGACGATCGCGCTGACCTGCTCAACGCTGAGGCTGTTGCGCTCAATCGCCAGCGAAGCCTGAATGGTGTGGATGCGATTCTCCCGCCGCAGGCGTGGCGATGGCGCGGCTTCCTCGCGCGCGCTCCAGCGTCCCAGGGCGTCGCAGATGGCGGCCACTTGATGGAGCAGCGCCTGGCTGAGGGGCAGTGGCGGGGCGTAGGGAGGATCGGTCATGGGATGGCCAGGAGCTGGCTCACGGCCCCGCGTGATAGCTGCTGCGCACCAGTGGGCCTGAGCGCACCTGGGCGAAGCCCAGCTCAAGGGCCATGGCGGCCAGTTCGTCGAATTCCTCGGGAGTCCAGTAGCGGGCCACGGGGATGTGGGCGAGCGACGGGCGCAGGTATTGGCCCAGGGTGAGGCGCTGGCAGTCCACGGCGCGCAGATCGCGCAGGGCGGCGATCACCTCAGCGCGCGTTTCCCCCAGCCCCAGCATCAGGCCGCTTTTGGTGGGGATGTGGGGTGCCAGCTCCCGGGCGGCCGCCAGCAGCCCCAGGGAGCGGCGGTAGGTGGCGCCGCGGCGCACCTCCCCCTGCAGGCGCTCCACGGTTTCGAGGTTGTGGTTGAAGCACACCGGCTCCGCCGCCAGCACGGCTCCCAGCCGTTGGCGTTGGGCGGCGATCGCCTCCGTTTCATCGCGATGGCCGCCCCAGAAGTCGGGGGTGAGCACTTCGATGGCGATCTCCGGTTGCCGTTGGCGGATGGCGGCCATGGCGGCGGTGAACAGCACAGCGCCGTGGTCGGCGAGATCGTCGCGGGCGACGGCAGTGAGCACCACGTAGCGCAGGCCCAGCGACTGCACCGCCTCAGCCACCCGCTCGGCTTCCGCCGGATCCAACGGCGCCGGTGCCAGGCCCTTGTCCACCTGGCAGAAGGCGCAGCTGCGGGTGCAGATCGGCCCCCCCAGCAGGAAGGTGGCGGTGCCGGCGGCGTAGCACTCGCCGCGGTTGGGGCAGCGGCCCTCTTCGCAGATGGTGTGCAGCCGCTGTTGCTTCACCACCGCCTGCACCGCCTCCAGGGCACCGGCGTTGCCGATGGGCGCCCGGATCCACTCCGGCAACCGCTCGCTCGGAAGCGTGGCGCTGTAGCGGCTGCGGGTGGGATGCATGGGCCTTCACTCCATCCGCCGGCGGCCCTCCAGGGCTCGTGCCAGGGTGACCTCATCGGCATATTCCAGTTCGCTGCCCACCGGCAGGCCGTAGGCGATCCGGCTCACCTGGGTGAACGGTTTGAGCAGCCGCGCCAGGTAGAGGCTGGTGGTGTCGCCCTCCACGCTGGGGGTGAGGGCCAGGATCACCTCGGTGATGCCATCGCGATCCACCCGCTCCACCAGGGGCTGGATCTGCAGCAGCTCTGGGCCCACTCCGTCCATCGGAGAGATCAGACCCCCCAGCACGTGGTAGCTGCCCTTGAACTCGCGGGTGCGCTCCAGGGCCAGCAGGTCGCGCGAATCGGCCACCACGCAGAGCAGGCCGGTGTTGCGCTCCTCATTGCGGCAGATCTCGCAGACGGGTTCGGCCGAGAGGTGGAAGCAGCGCTGGCATTGGCCCACCTGGCTGCGGGCCGCCAGCAGGGCATCGGCGAAGGCCTGGATCTGCTCGGTGGGCTGGCGCAGCAGGTGCAGGGCCAGGCGCTGGGCCGTGCGCGGTCCGATGCCCGGCAGGCGCTCGAACTGATCGATCAGCCGGGCCAGGGGTCGGGTGAAGCCGCTCAGGGGGCCGGGGCAACTTGGCGGAATCTAGGCGTCTTCCGCGAGGGTGGTGCCGTCGAGGGCAGCCCCCTCCAGTTGCGTGCCGGTGAGCTGCACGGCCTCGGTGCAGGCCCCGCTCAGGTCGGCGCCCCGCAGGTCGGTGTGGCTGAGGTTGGCGCCCTGCAGGTTGGCGCCGCGCAGATCGGCGTGGCGGAAACAGGCGTGGCTCAGATCGGTCCCACTGAGGTTGGCTTCCCGCAGGTCGGCGTCCTGGAACCAGGCGTTGCGCAGGCTGGAGCCGCTCAGATTCACCTCGCGCCAGCGTCCACCACTGGCCTGGAGCTCGTCCAGGTTGGCGTGGTTCAGGTCGAGGCCATCGAGCCAGAGGCCGCTGTCGCTGAGCAGTTCCAGGGCGCTGTTGCGGGCATAGCTCACCTTGGCGCCCGCCTGCTGGCAGGCCACGATCACCTCCATCGCTTCCAGGTTCTCCCTCTGCCGGCGCTTGCGGCCCTCCAGCAGGAACAGGAATGCCGCCGTCACGATGCTCAGCGACTCCACGTTGCCCACGCTGACGATGCCGCCGCCATCCCTCAGCAGGCAGCCGGAGCTGAAGTTGTGCTGGCGGCAGTGCTCCCAGCGGTTCACCCCCACCAGCAACGTGAAGGCCGATCCGGCGGCCAGCAGCAGCCGGAAGCTGAAGGAGCGATCCAGGAGCCGATAGATGGGCTGGCGTTGCTGCTCTCTCTGGATCTGGGCCCAGCGCCTGTGGCGCTGGGGGCGCGGGCCCGGCGGGGCGCTGCTGCTGGAGGGCATGGGGGCTCTACGGGTGTGCAGACCATGCTGGCTGGCCCCGGGGCCAGCAGCACCGGGCCCTGCAGCACGGGAGAATGACGCCACCCCTGTGCGCTCCGTTGCCATGGCCTTGCCTCGCCATCTGTTGCCCCGCGGCATTGCCTCCTTGCTGGCCCTGGTGCTGGCGGTGGTGCTGGTGGGATGCAGCGCCGCGGCGGCGGGCCTCAACTCCTTCCAGAGCCCGGATGGGCGCTACGCCTTCCTCTATCCCACCGGCTGGACCCGCGTGCAGGTGAGCGATGGCCCCCAGGTGGTGTTCCACGATCTGATCAACAGCGACGAGACCCTGAGCCTGGTGATCTCCGATGTGAACGCCACCAATGAGCTGGAATCCCTCGGCAGTGCCGTGGCGGTGGGCGAGAAGCTGCGCCGGGTGGTGATCGCGCCGGAGGGCAGCGGCCGCCAGGCGGAGCTGGTGGAGGCGGTGGAGCGCCAGGACGGCGGCCGCACCTTCTACGACCTCGAATACGCCGTGCACCTCAACGACCGCGACCGCCACGAACTGGCCACGGTGGTGGTGGATCGGGGCCGTCTGTACACCCTGGCCGCCAGCACCAATGAGGTGCGCTGGCCCAAGGTTAAGACCCTCTTCCATCAGGTGATCTCCTCCTTCACCTTGCAGATCTGATGGCGGCGCCCGCCCCGGGGCCGCTTCCGGGGGTGTTGGTGATCGGTGCGGGCCTGGCGGGCTCGCTGCTGGCCCTGGCCCTGCGGGAGCGGAATCAGGCGGTGACCCTGCTGGATCAGGGCCTCGGGCTCTCTGCTGGCGCAGCGCCCTCTGCCACCGCCCTCAGCTACGGCGTGGTGCCCGGTTGGCCCCTGGCCCCTACCCCCCTTTCGCGTTTGGCGGCCCGGGCCGCCGGCCGCTGGCGCGGGCTGGAGCAGCGCCATGGTGCCCTGGGGTGGCAGCCCGCGCGCTTGGCGGCTCTACCCCCCCTGCCGGTGTCGCGGGTGGATGGGGCACGGCTGGCGGAGTGCTTGCCCCAGGCCCTGGCCGCCGCCGGGGTGGACCGCCGCCGGGGCCTGGCTCTGGGGTTGCAGCGCAGCGGTTCCCTCTGGCAGCTGGATCTGCAGGAGGGGCCACCGCTGCAGGCAGCCCAGGTGGTGCTGGCGGCGGGCAGTGGCTGCCGGGCCCTCTGGCCCGGGCTGCCGGGGCGCCTGCGCACCAGCTGGGCCGGGGTGCTGCAGCTGGAGCAGCGGCCGCCAGAGCTGGCGGCGGATCAGCTGCGCCTGCCACTGCACTTTCAGCGCCTGGCCCTGGAGCGCCGTGCTCCCCAGGTGCAGGCGCGGGCCTGGGTGGTGGACCCAGGGCTGGTGCCCCGCGGCCCCGGGGCCCTGGCGGGACAACTCACCCTGGTGGCCCCCGACGGCGACCAGGGCGAACCCGATCCCGGCTGGATGGAGCAGCGCCTGCGGGAATCGCTGGCGCCGCTGGGGCTCGATCGGGCGCTGCAGCAGGCCCGCTTCCACCAGACACCGGTGAGTTTCTGCGCAGAGGGCTCGCCCCTGGCCGGCCCCCTCCCCGGGGCGCCGGGGCTGTGGGTGTTCACCGGTTTCAGTGGGGGCTTTGCCCAGGTGCCGGTGCTGGCCCCCCTGCTGGCTGAGGCGCTGGCGCCGTTGCCCGCTGAGCCCCCTGAGGCGGCCCGGCGCCGCCTGCGGCAGCTCGGTGTTTGGCCGCAGGAGCCGCCGGGGGCTGACAGGGGTGCCTGATTCCTGCAAGCTTGGCGCCATGACCCAGGCCCCACCCACCGTTTCTGCCTCCGAACCACCCGGTCGCCTGCAGCGGTTGCAGGCCGGCTGGGAGGGGCTGAGCGACCACAGCCAGGTGGGTGTGAGCCTGGCAGGCGTGGGCGGAGTGTTGCTGCTGTGGGCCCTGTTCTGGCCGGTGCCCACCGAGGTGGAGGGCAAGGGCGTGCTGATCTACCCCGACAACGCCGGCATCCTCAATGCCCGCTCCGGCGGCCAGGTGCGGCAGGTGTTCGTCAAGGAAGGGGAGCGGGTGAAGCGCGGCCAGGTGCTGCTGCAGCTCTACCTGCCCGTGCTGGAGCGCCAGCTGGCCCAGCAGCGCGGCAACCTGCGCCAGCTGGAGCGGCACAACGCCAAGCTCGATGCCCGTGATGCCCAGCGGTTGTTCACCGAGAAACGCGCCCTCGACACCGCCCTGGGCAAGTACGCCGACGATCGCCGCCGCTATGGCCAGTTGCAGGCCACCTACGCCAGCAAACTGCGCAACCTGGAGTGGTTGGCCCGCCGGGAGGTGGTGGCTCCCCTCTCCAATGCCGTTGTGTCGGCGGAGCAGGGCTTCACCAGCACGAGCGTGAATCTCGACGACGTGAAGATCAACGAGAAGAACGTGGTCACCAACTACCAGCAGGTGAAGCTGACCATCGAGACCCAGGCCCTGCAGCGTCGTTATCAGATCGACGATCTCAAGCGGGAGATCCAGGTGACGGAAGCCAAGATCGCCTACGACGGCAAGGTGCAGGCCGAGCGCGATGGCACAGTGCTCGATCTGCAGGTGATTCCCGGTCAGACCGTGGGCACCGGCCAGCGGCTGGGCACGATCGGACGACCGGAGCAGCCCAACGCCAAGGACCGTCCGCTGCGGGCGGTGGCCTACTTCTCCCCCGCCGACGCCCGCCGCCTGCCCCCCGGGTTGCCTGTGGAGGTGGTGCCGCTGTGGAACCAGCGCGGCCGCTTCGGCGGCATCGTGGGCAAGGTGAAGCGGGTGCTCACCCTCCCCGCCACGGAAGACGACATCTCCACCACGCTGGGCAACCCCCAGCTGGCGCAGGAGCTCACCAAGAACGGCCCGGTGATGCGCAGCACCATCGAGCTGGAGCGGGATCCGTCCAGCGTGGACGGCTACCGCTGGACCCTCTCCGGTGGCAGCGGGGTGTTCCCCATCCGCGACGGCCTCACGATCACCACCCACGCCTACGTGGAGTGGCGCTCGCCCATCAGCTACGTGCTGCCGGGTCTGCGCTCCCTCACCGGTGGCTACCGCACCCCTGGCATCGACCTGCGCTGGAATCTGCCCTTCCTGCGCCAACCCGTATGAACCGCCCTTCGAGATCCTGGCGCCTTCCCCAGATCCGCAACCCCCTGTTGCGGCAGGAATTTCCCTGGCTGGTGAGCGAGGTGGTGCTGCTGTTGATCCTGTTCAACGCCAACCCGCCGGAGCTGTGGTTCTGGCTGGTGGTGCTGGTGGTGGTGTGGCTCTATCGCCTCGAGCGCTGGTGGTCGTCGCGGCCCAATCTCTGAGAGGCCTCAGGCCACCAGGGCGCTCCACTGGCGCTCGGAGCTCTCCAGGGTGTGGTCGATGCGGTTGAGCACCATCAGCTGCGAGGCCACCCGTTGCAGCTGTTCGGGGGTGAGTTGCTGATAGGCCGCCAACGCCTCCGGCGTCTGCAGTGCCTCCAGGGGCAGGGCCGGCCGAGGGGTGCTCGGCGGTGGCTGCAGCTGCAACGATCCACGCAGCTGCACCTGCCACTGCAGCAGCCGCTGGGCCACCGCCTCCACAAAGGCGGCTGCCGCCGTGGCGTTCCCCTGCAGCCCCCAGGTCTGCCACTCGGGATCCGGCAGGCGCCGCAGCTCATCGAGATCGAGAATCAGCGCCTCGCAGGTCTGATCCAGCAGCTCCCACATCCGTGCCAGGGGATGCTGGGCCGCCCGTGTGCCCAGCTCCAGCAGAGCCCCCTGGCGTTGGTCGCGCAGGGCCAACAAGTTGGTGCGCAGGCCGCGGATCTGCTGCCCCAGCCGTTGGCGCCGCTGGGGGTGGGGCTGGCTGGTGCCGGGCTGCTGGCCCGCCACGGCCTCCAGGGTGTGGCCCAGATCCACCAGCAGCTGCAGCAGCCCCGTGCGCTGCTGGATCCGGGCCCTTGAGGGCCAGAACAGGCGCAGGCTGAGCAGGGCCATCAGGATGCCGAAGGCTGTCCAGAACAGCCGCAGCGGGATCCAGGTGTCGAGCTGCTGCGCGTGGGTCAGCCAGCCCATCACCACCACGAAGCAGCACACGGTGTAGCCCACGGTGAGGCGCAGGGAGCCGGCGATCAACCGCGCCAGTAGCAGGGCCAGCGGCAGCGCCACCACCCATGGCAGCTGGCCAAAGGCCCGATAGCCGAAGAACACCACCACGGCGCCCACCGCGGTGCCGATCAGCCGCTGGCGTCCCAGCTCAAGGGTGTTGCCGTAATTCCCCACGGTCACGCTCAACACCGCCAGGGAGGCGTAGAGGGCAAAGGGCAGGCCGGTGAGGCTGGCAAAGCCGTTCACCACCGTCACGGTGGCGGCCAGCCGCAGGGAATCCCGCAGGGCCGGGCTGCTCATCGCGCCCGCCCCGTCTGCGCTGTGATCGAGGCCTGCAGCAGGGCGCGGCTGTGCAGCAGCTGGTGGAGGGTCAGGCATTGCTGGCCGATGGCCAGCAGCAGGGGTTTCGAGGCCCCCAGGCTGGTGGCCTCCTGCAGCCAGAGCTTCGGAGGGCTGGCGCAGGGCCGCTCCGGCCCAGGCGCTGCCTCGGCCTGCAACTGCCCCCCCAGGGCGGCGAGGGTGCCGAGCAGCAGCGGCTCCTCCCCCTGGGCTGGCTGGGGCAGCGGTGCCGGCAGTTGGCGCAGCAGCGGCTCCAGCAGCAGCCACTGCCGCAGCAGCTGGCGCCAGAGGCTGCCGGCCTGGGCCCAGCGGCTCTGCAGGCGTTGTGGGGGGGTGGCCGAACTGGCGAGGCCCTGGTGGTGCTCGCGCAGTTGCTGCAGCAGCTGAATCCTGGGCAGCAGCTCCTGGGAGCGCAGCGGCAGCGGCGGCGGACCGCCATCGCGCAGCCACCGCTCCATCGCGGCGATCTGTTGGCCCAGCTGGCTGGCCATCCCGGCCTCCAGCGCAGGCAGCTGTTGCAGCGGCCGGCGCGGCCACAGCGCCCAGGTGGCGATCTGCGCCATCAGGATCCCCACCACCACCGCGAGCGCCATGTTGAAGATCAGCCCCGCTTCGAACCGGTTGCCCTGGTGCAGCAACTCCAGCGCCCAGCAGCCCAGGTAGCCCGTGCCGAGGCCCTTGAGCAGCCCCAGGCCGCGCACCAGGATTCCGGTGAGTAGCAGCGCGATGCCCAGCACCACCCAGCTGGTGGAGATCTCATGCAGCACCATCGCGGTGAGGATTCCCACCAGGGCGCCAGCGATCTGCTCGCCGATGCTGCGGGCGGGGGTGAAGTCGTTTTCGTTCACGAACAGCACCGCCATCACCAGCGCCAGCCCCAGCACCTGGCTGCGTCCGGTCCAGAGCATGATCCCGATGGTGAGGGTGGCGGCCAGCCAGATCCGCAGGCTGTTGCGCCCCAGAGGGCTCAGGGTTGGCAGGACGATGGCCATGGCGTTGGGCCTGATCAGGGTTGGCCCGGAGCACTGCCGCCGCCGCGGCTGGTGAGCTGCAGCTGCGGCTGGATCGCCTGGTTGGGATCCTGGGGCATCGGCAGCAGCTCCCGCAGCAACTTGGCGTAGGTGATGTTCACGGCCACCGTGGCGTTGAGCCGCTGCACCAGGCTGTTGATCAGCCGGTCCTGGGTGTTCGACACATCGAGTTCGCTGGACAGCCCGGTGAGGTAGCGCAACCGCACATCGCGGAAGGCCTCCAGGGCCGCGGCAACTCCGCGGCGGGCCGAGCTGAGTTTCGCCAGGCTGGCTTCGTGGTTGAAGAAGGCCCGCTCCAGCCGCAGGCGGATCTCGTTGCGGCTGGCGGCGTACTGCTGCGCGGTGGCCGCCTCCCGCTTGGCCAGCGCCCTGGCCTGGCCGGCCGTGGTGCCGGCATCGAACAGCAGCCAGGTGAGGCTCAGCCCCACCGACCAGTCCCAGCTGTTGGTCACGCTCAGGGGCAGGGCCGTGGCGCCGCAGCAGCCACCGCCGCCCACCTCAAAGTTGCCGAGGCTGCTCTGGGCACTGCTGCCGCCGGCACCGGCGAACAGCGACAGCTTCGGCAGCACCCCTGCGGCCGTGGCCTGTTTCTGCTGGGCCAGGGCAGACCGGGTGGCCAGGATCGCCTCCAGTTCCGGGTTGCCGCGGTAGGCCGCCAGCACACTCTGCTCCAGATCCAGGGGCCAGCGCGGCTGCACCACGATGGGGTCGCTGGCACTGGGGGTGATGGCGGCGGGCAGGTTGAGCAGCGCCGCCAGTTGGCGGCGGGCCACGGCCCGGTCGGCCATGGCCTGGATCAGGGTTTCTTCATCGGAGGCCTGCACGGCCCGGCGCCGCAGCACATCCAGCCGGGGCACGAGCCCCGCCTTCTGGAGATCAAGGCTGTCCTGCAGGATCACCAGGTCGTTGCGCAGGTTGGCGTCGTAGACCCGCACCAGCTGCTCGCTCTGTTGCAGCTGGTAGTAGGCCTCACTCACCTGCAGCTGCAGGTTGCGCAGCTGGTTGGCGTAGGTGGCCCGCTCCTGCTCCAGGTTGGCCCGCGCCGCGCGAACCGTTGGTGTGCGGGCGAAGTCGAGCAGGGCGTAGTTGAGCTGCAACCCACCGTCAAAGCTGCCGGTGCCGCTGGTGGCTTTCACCGAGCCACCCTCGGGCACATAAAAGGCGCCGGCCGTGGGGCCGGCGGGGGTGAGCAGGCCGTTTGGTGAGAACTGGGGGCCGAAGCCGAGGCTGTTGTTGCTCGTGAGGGCTGTGGTGGTGCTGCGGCTGCGCTCGTAGCCACTGGAGGCGTAGGCGCTGATCGTGGGCCAATAGGTGCCCAGGGAGGCCTGAACGCTGGCCAGGGCCGCCGCCACCTGCTCGCGCTGGGCCTGCAGGCTGGCGCTGTTGGCGAAGGCGATCGCCAGGGCCTGCTCCAGGCTCAGGGCTGCGGTGCTGCCACCCTTCAGTTGTTGGGGCGTCGGCAGCGCCAGGGGCGGACTGGCCACCGCGTCGGCGTGTTGGAGCGGCCCGCTGGCGGGCTGGTTGGCGCGCAGCAGGTTGGCCGGGAGCGGCGGGGTGCTCAGCAGGTCCCGCACGGCGGGTTGGGGCTCGCTGGGCAGCAGCTGATCGAGGGCACGCAGTTCCGCATCCAGGCGCCGCCAGCTGCGCTCCAGCAGCTGGGTGGTGGAGTCGTTCATCCCCGTGGCCGGCAGTGGCGCCGCAGGCAACGGCAGCAGGCCGGCCGCCGGTGTGAGGGCCAGCAGCAGAGCGAGGGCGTGATTGCGAAGGGCCACGGTGGTGCAGATCAACGCCTGGTGCGGCTCAGTTTGCTGAAGGAGGCCGTTCTGCGGCGCCTGCGGTGGGCGGCGCTGCGGACGGCGGGTGGGGTTTGGCGTGGCTTGCCCAGCACACCGGCGATCAGGATCGCCACATAGAGCTGCCCCACGATCGTGATCGCCACACTGCCCGTGAGGCTGGTGAGGCTGCCCGGTTTCAGCACAGGGCTGCCCAGGGTGGTGAGGCTGGCGAAGGCGGCTCCCAGCATGGCCGGTGCATGGCCGATGCCATCCGGCAGGGCATGCCCATGGGCCGGCAGGTTGAAGGCCATCGGGTCGAGCACCAGCAGCGAGTTGAGCACGATGCCGCCGCTGAACCCCACCAGCAGGTAGCCGGCGGCGGCGCCCATCAGCAGATCGCCACTGAACACCGGTTCCTCCGCCAGGGCGTTCACCAGGTTCCAGAGCAGGGAGAGCATCAGCGAGAGCCAGATCACCAGATGGATCACGCTGAGTTGCACCGCCAGCTCCGGCTTGACCACCAGGGCCAGCTGCCAGATCACTTCCATCACCAGCGCCAGCAACCAGCTGATCACCAGCAGCTGCCGGCGTGCCATCAGCTTCCGTACCCGGCGGCCAAGGGCCTCGGGCAGGGCCGTTGCGATCGAGGGATCGAGGCGGTGCTGGGGCAGCAGCGGCGAATCCAGCAGCACCGCCACGGCGGAGATGGCCAGGTAGACCACGCTCACCAGCCGCGGAGCCTGCTGCAGGCCCCGCAGCCCCACCAGGGCCATCACCTCCACGGCCAGCAGGCTGCGGTAGTAGGCGTGGCGCTGTTGCAGCAACTGATCCAGTGCAGTCATGGAACGTGGTTCAGGCCGCGCCCAGGATGGCCGCCCAGTTGGCTTCGGCCTCGCGGATGGCCTGCTCCGCCTGACGGCACAGCAGCAGACGGCTGGCGATGCGCTCCAGCCGTTGCAGGGAGGCGGTGTTGACGGTGGGATCGTTGAGCTCCGCGTTCAGTGCCTGCCAGCTGTGGGGCAGCTGCAGGCCTGAGGCTGGGGGTTGAGGCAGCCCCTGCTGCCGCCCCCAGATCTGCTGCTGCCACTGGCCGAGCTGCGTTGCCATGGCCCGCAGCAGATCCGCTTCGGCGCGATGCAGCTGCGCCACCAGGTGTGGATCCCCCAGGGGGGGCGCCTGGCGCACCATGCCCCCCACCATCGTGATCAGCCGTGAGGCGCTTGCATCCAGGCTGGCCATCAGCAGTGCAGCGGGGTGGCGATCCGGCAGGGAGCCCAGCTCCTGCAGCAGTGCTGGTTTGTGTTGGCGGATGGCCAGCAGTTGATTGCGCAGCGACCGGTAGCGCTCCATCCCCGGGGCTTGGGCGCCCCGCTCCGGCGCGATGGGATCCACCCGTGCGGCCAGGTCGAGATAGCAGCTCTGCAGCTGGCTGAGCAAGTTGGCAAACAGCCCCAGGCTGATGTCGAGTCCGCGGGCGGGCCAGAACAGCCGCAGCGCCAGCAGGGTGATCAACACGCCGAAACTGGTCCAGAAGAAGCGGATCGGGATCCATTCCGCCAGGCCGCCCTCGTGCACGAGCCAGCCCATCACGATGATCATTCCGCCCACCTTGTAGCCCACCTGCAGCTTCAGCAGGCCGCCCAGCAGGCGCAGGGCGCCGAGGGTGATGGCAATCCCCAGCGGCATTGGCAGGTGGCGCAGCCCTTCGTAGCCGATCAGCAGCAATACAGACCCGAGCACGGTGCCCAGCAGCCTCTGCCGCCCGAGGGAAATTGCGCCGCCGTAGGTGCCCGTCGCCACCGCCAGCACCGCCAGGGCCACG
>RGNC01000171.1 GCA_010029175.1 Synechococcaceae bacterium WB8_1B_136
ATCGAGCGCCTGCTGGCCGGCACCGAGCCGAAACTCGGCCAGAAGCAGCCCTAGGCCAGCTCGCGGCTGCGCTCGGCGGCCGCCAGCACCGCCTCGATCAGGGCCGAGCGCAGGCCACTGCGCTCCAGCTGGCGGATGCCGGCGATGGTGGTGCCGGCGGGGCTTGTCACCATGTCCTTGAGCTGGCCCGGATGCAACTCCTGCTCGTGCAACAGCGCCGCCGTGCCCGCCAGGGTGCGATGGGCCAGGTGATGGGCCATCGCCCGCGGCAGGCCAGCGGCCACGGCACCATCGGCCATCGCCTCCGCCACCAGCGCCACAAAGGCCGGGCCTGAGGAGGTGAGCGCCAGGAACCCATCGAGCTGCGCTTCCGGCAGCTCCAGCACCTCCCCCACCTGGGCGAACAGCTGCCGCACCCAGGCCTTCTGCTCAGGTGTCACGCCCTCGCCCCAGGCCAGGGCCGTGAGCCCAGCCCGCACCAGGCAAGGGGTGTTGGGCACGGCCCGCACGATGCGATGGCCCGGGAACAGCTGCTGCAGCCGCGCCAGGGCGACTCCCGCCAGCACCGAGAGCAACAGGGGCGGTTCAGCGCCCGCTTCAGCCGCCGCCGGAGGCGCTGCCGCGGCCACGGCATCCAGCAGCTGGGGCTTCACAGCCAGCAGCAGCACCGGCGCCGCCCAGGCCTCCGCCCCATCCAGCTGCACCGCCAGACCCGGATGCTGGGCCCGCAGCCGCTCCGCCGAGACCTCGGAACCCACGGCCGCCCGCACCGCGGCCAGCGGCACCAGCCCCGATTCGATCAGGGGAAACAGCAAGGCCTGGGCCATGCGGCCCAAGCCGATCACCCCGAAGCGCCGGGAGGCGAAGGGGGAAACAGAAGCGGCGTTCAAGGCAGATGCCCCAGGGGAGCCGGGGTGGCTCAGCCGACGCTGGCCCCGAACTCCTGACGGCCCCAGGCGGGGCTGGGGGCCGCCTCCTGCTCCGGGGAGGCCTCGCGGGAGACGATCGTGGGCGAGGAGGCCTCCTCGCTGCTGGCGGTGGTGACCGTCACACAGCTGGGGGCGAACAGGAAGATGCTCTCGCCCACCCGCTCCTGGTGGCCGTCGATGGCGAAGGTGCCGCCGGCCACGAAGTCCACAGCGCGCTGGGCCTGGTCGGGCTCCATCATCGTGAGGTTGATGATCACCGTCTTGCGCTCGCGCAGGGCCTGAATGGCGCGGGGCATCTCATCGAAGCTGCGGGGCTCCATCAGGGTGACCTCAGCCGCCGCGGAGGAGATGCCCGGCATGCCGATCACGTTGGTGCCAGCGAAGGGGTCTTCCCCCAGGCTGAAATCACTGCTGAGGGCCAGGGCGCTGGAGCGGCTCACACCAGCGGTGGTGGTGGGCTCCACCGTCTCCCCCTGGTCGTAGTCGAGCTCATCGTCGTAGCCGTCGATGTAGTCGTCACCGGAGACGACGGCACGCAGGCGGGAGAGCAACGACACGTTGGAACCTCGGTCTTGTCTATGTACCTAGATAGCGTCCCACGTGGGCGCTGGCAAGATTTTGGGCTGATCCGGTTTTGGAGAGATCAGGGTTGGGAGGGATCCGGTTTCGCGCCGAACAGGGCTGAGCCGATGCGCACCCAGGTGCTGCCGGCCGCCGCGGCCTCGCGCCAGTCGCCGCTCATGCCCATCGAGAGTTCGCTGAGCCCCAGATCCCGGGCCAGAGCTGCACAGTCGTCAAACAGCCGCCGCCGTTCGCCAGCATCCAGGCCCAGGGGGGCCATGGTCATCAGCCCCAGGGGCCGCAGGGGCTGGAGCTCACGCAGCCGCGGCCAGGCCTGGCGCAGCTCCGCCTCGCTGAAGCCGCTCTTGTTGGCATCGGGCCGCAGCTTCACCTGCAGAAACACGGCCGGGCTCAGCCCCTCCTCGGCGGCGATCCGTGCCAGCCGCTCCGCCAGGGCCAGCGAATCCACGGAATGAAGCGTGCCGAACTGGCGCAGCACGGGCCGGGCCTTGTTGGCCTGCAGGCGCCCGATGAAGTGCCAGTCGAGCGGGGTCAGATCGGCCAGCAGCTGCTGCTTCGGGGTGGCCTCCTGCAGCCGACTCTCGGCGAAGCTGCGCTGGCCCAGGGCCGCCAGGGCCCGGACCTGTTCAGCCGGATGGCCCTTGCTCACCGCCAACAGGCGCGTCGACGGCGGCAGGGCAGCCCGCAGGTCCTGCAGCCGCTGGGCCAGCGCCGCAGCGGAACCGGCAGCACCGTTCACGGTCAAGGGTCAGATGAAGGTCTGGTCGAACAATTGTCGCCAGCGGGCATGAACATCCGGGCCCTCGCGGCGGGCCCGAGCCAGGTTCTGCTCGGCCAGGTGGCGGGCATCCATCAGCGGAATCACCTCGAACTGGGCACCGCGCTCCTGGATGGTCACCAGAAAGAACATGCGCTGGGCATAGAGCGTGGCGTAGAGATCGCGCCCCTCACCGGCTTCAGCCACGCGATACAGCAGACCAAACGTGGGGTGGTTGAGATAGCGCTCAGTGCTCACGCGATTGGTGTGACAAACAACCATCACAGGGCACCGTACTTCCACCGCAGACCAAGCAACAGCAGCAGGCCCAGACCGCCCAGCAGCTGCAGGCCGCGGGCCTGGACGGTGCGGCGCTGCAGCTGCGCCGGGGGAATCCAGCGGCCGCCCCGTGCCAGCAACGACTCAGCCCCCTGCTCGGCCCGCAGCAGCACATTGGCCAGCAGGCGTTCGCCCAGGGCCAACAACAATCCCAGGCCCGCCTGCCAACCCAGGCGCCGCAGATTCACCGATCGCGTTGCAAGGGAACGCAACAGATTCTGAAATTCCTCCTGCACCAGCGGCAGGAAGCGCAGGGCCAGCAGCAGCGTGAACCCCAGCCGCTCCACGGGCACCCCCAGGGGGGCCAGGGGCTGCAGGCACCAGGAGAGGGCCCACACCAGCTCCTCCGGCGGCGTGGTGAGCAACAGCAGGTTGGCGCTGTGAATCACCGTGACCAGCAGCGTGGCGGCGTTGAGACCGAGTTCCGCCGAGCGGCGGGTGATCACCAGGGGCCCGAGGGGCACCGGGCCCAGGTGCCCTGGGCCCCAGCGCAGCAGCTCCCAGGCAACGCCCTGCTGGCCAGGCGCCAGCCGCAGTTCCGTGGGCGGGCGGCTCAGCTGGCCGGGGGCCACGGAACCCGCGGGCAACAGCGCCGCCAGCAGCCCCACCAGCAGGGCCAGGGCCAGCAGCAGGGGCAGGCTCTGGCGCCACAGCCGCCAGGGGAGGCCGCTGAGAGCCGTGAGCGCCAGCAGCAGTCCCACCAGGGCCAGACGCCAGAGCGGCCCCGCCAGGATCGGCGTGAGCAGGAAGGCGAGGGTCCAGGCGAACTTCAGGCGCGGATCCAGATTCCGCAGACAGCTGCCGGTGCCATCCACGTATTGGCCGATGGGCAGCTGCCGCAACCAATCCATCAGGGCATCCCCTCAGCGGCGCGCCGAGCGATCAGCGGCCCCGGGCCTGCTGCCGCGCCAGGTCGCGATCGGCATCGCGCTGCTGCTTGCCCCGCCAGAACAGCTTGAGTGGGGAACCCTCAAAGCCCAGGCCCTCGCGAATCTGCCGTTCCACGTAGCGACGGTAGGTGTCGCCGAACAGCTTCGGATCGTTCACGAACAGGGTGAAGCTGGGGGGCCGGGTGGCCACCTGGGTGCCGTAGTAGATGCGGCCCTGGCGGCCGCCGCGGCTGGTGGGGGGCGACCGCCAGCTCACGGCCTCCTTCAGCACTTCGTTCACCACCGAGGTGCTCACCCGGCGGCGGTGCTGCTCCACGGCCACGGCGGCGATGGCGAAGATGCTCTCCACCCGCTGGCCGGTGAGGGCGGAGGTGAACAGCATCGGCGCCCAGTCGAGGAAATAGAGCTTGGCGCGCAGCTCCTTCTCCATGGCGGGCAGGGTGTGGGAATCCTTCTCAATCGCATCCCACTTGTTCACCACCACCACGCAGG
>RGNC01000172.1 GCA_010029175.1 Synechococcaceae bacterium WB8_1B_136
ATCGAAATGGCCGGGCTTGCCGAACAGTTCGAAGGTGGCCGGGTTGTTCACCCGGTCGACCTGGGCCTTCGCCGTTTTCCCACGCTCTGGTGGGCTGATGGTCATCGAGACGTTCCTCGAGGGACGGGATCGAGGTGGAGGTCCACCCCTCCGGACAGGACCGGACCGGGCAAGCCGGGGCCGGAACCAGACCGGTGGAGCCGCAGGGACGCGATCAGCAGAGGCCCATCGCGTCCATGGGCGCCAGCCAGAAGGGCTCGACCGAGGCCGAGACCGCTTGTCCTGACTGGAGCTCGGGCCCCATTGAGGGGACCGCTGGCGGAAGTATAAAAGCCAATTCCAAGCCCCTCGGGCAGGCAGTTACAAAGGTTCAATCCGAGCGCCCTCCAGTCAGGGACTGAGCTCTCGGGCAGAGAAACAATCAGCGAGAAATCGCTTTCTTCGGTGCTGTTTTTATACTCGGGCTGCCAGTAGATACTGGCATTCCGCTAACAGAATTCCCGTGGATGGCATGACAGCAGGCCAGGGCCCTGCAGAATGCGCAAAAGCCCATCCACAGGCATAAGGAGAGGTCGGCATGCCGGCAACGCCACTGCGGGGCCTGATCGCGATGGTGCTGGTGGCACTGGCGCTGTTCAGCGGGGGCTGCAGCCGGCCCACCGCCAGGCAGGCAGCCCCAGCCCCCCTCGCCGTGAGTGCACCCTCTGGAGGGCTGCAGGAAGTCGCCCCCCCCGGCGCCGTGGGGCAACTGGCGGTGCGTCTGCACCAGCGGGAGCCCCAGGTGAGCATCCTTTCCCCGGCCGACAACACCCTGCTCCCCGCCGGGCCCTGGACCCTCAGCCTGAACCTGAAGGACTGGCCCCTCAGCGATGCGGGAGATCTGGGCCTGGGCCCCCACCTGGTGGTGCAGCTCGACGACAACGCCCCCCTGCGCATCAGCCAACCGGAGCAGCTCCGCGCCATTCCGATGGCCGAACTCAGCCCCGGCAGCCACCGCATCACCGTGTATGCCGCCCGCCCCTGGGGAGAAGCGGTGAAATCCCCCGGGGCCAGCCGCCAGATCCGGCTGCATCGGGTGGCCGCCAACCCTGCCCAACTGCCGGCCCCTGGCAGCCCCCAGCTGATCGCCACCAGCCCCAGCAGCCTCAGCTCCAGCGAACCCGTACTGATTGATTGGCTGCTGCTTGATGCACCGCTCCAACACCTGCGGGAGGGGGATGACAGCTGGCGGCTGCGGATCACCGTGAACGGCGACAGCTTTCTGGTGGATCGCCAGGTGCCCCTCTGGCTGAAGGGGTTTCGCAGCGGCAGCAATGCCGTGCAGATGGAGTTGCTCGATGGCCGCGGCGACCCGCTGAACCCTCCGTTCAACAGCCTGGTGCAGGAGATGGTGATCGGCAGCTCCCGGCCGGCCGCCTGGCAGCGCTCCAGCCTGACGCCAGAGCAACTGGCCCCACTGAGCGGAGAGCCACGGGCAGCCACCCCGGAGCCGCCCGCAGCCGCAGCCACCCCGGAACCGCCCGCCGCCGCCGAGCCACCGGCACCGGCACCAGCGCCCGAGCCTGTGGCCCTCAGCAGCGATCAGCCGGCCGCCCTCCCACAGATCGAAGCGACTCCCGTTGCGGCGCCCGCTGCCGCTCCCGAAACGGCCCCTCTGCAGCCGGATGCTCCCCTGGCCGGGAGCGAGCTGGCTGAGATCGAGCTGGCTAAGACCGAGCTGGCTGACTCTGAGCAAGCTGAGGCGCAGGAGGTTGAGGCCCAGCAGGTTGAGGCCCAGCAGCAGCCCCAGAGTGCTGCCGAGGCGCCCCTGGCCAAGGTTCCGCAGGCCGCACCCCCGCCGGGCGCCAGCGTGCCGCCCGCCGAGCGCATCGCCCCGAGCACCAGCCTGTCTGGCTCAGCCCGGGAACTGGTGAATGCCGATGGATCGCTGGTGAAACCCCAACGCTCCGGCCCCCTGGCCAGGCTGCGCGAGAAGCTGGGGGGATGAATCCACCGCTCCGCTGGGGTTTTGCCCTCAGCGCCGCCGCGCTGCCGCTGCTGCGGCGCCTGCTTGCAGCCGGCCTGATCGATCGCATTGCCCTGCCGGCCCACAGTCCAGCGGTTGTGGATCCCCTCCACAGCCCCGGTGCCGCCGCCGCTCCGGGCTGGAGTGCATCCAGAGCAGCCGCCTTGCTGGAGGCCGAGTGGAGCCGCAGCGCCGCCTTCGTTGCCATCGGCGCCTGCGGTGCCATCACGCGGCTGATCGCCCCACGGCTCGGCCATAAATCCAGCGACCCCGCCGTGGTGGTGCTCGATCCGGATGGACGCTTCGCCATTCCCCTGGTGGGAGGCCATGGGGCCGGCGGCGAGGCCCTCAGCCAGCAGATCGCCGCACTCCTGGGGGGAACGGCCGTGCTCACAGGCGCCAGCAGCCAGCAGGGCCGGCTGGCCCTCGACAGCTTCGGCCAGGCCTGGGGCTGGCGCCGCGGCAGCGGCGACTGGGATGGCCTGATGAAGGCAGCCCACCGCGGCAGGTCGATCCAGCTGCTGCAGCAGACCGGCACCCCCCGCTGGCAACAGCTCCCCGGGGCCTCGGATCTGCTGGAAGACAGCGGCAACCCGGGGGCCAGCGCCGTTGCCAGCGCAGGCGACGCTGCTCCGCTGCTGGTGGTGAGCGACAAGGGCGGCGCGGGCTGCCGCTGGCACCCCCCCAGCCTCTGGCTGGGCATGGGCTGCGAGCGGGGCACCAGCCTGAGCCTGCTGGAGCGTTGCCTGGCCCAGACCCTGGCCGAACACAACCTGGCGGCGGAGGCCGTGGCCGGGCTGGCCAGCGCCGAGCGCAAGGCCGACGAGCCCGCGCTGCTGGAGCTGGCCGCGCGGCGGGGCTGGCCCCTGCGCTGCTTCGAGGCCGGCCGCCTGGCGGCGGTGAACGTTCCCAACCCCTCAGCGGTCGTGGCGGCAGAGATGGGCACCGCCAGCGTGGCCGAGGCGGCGGCCCTGCTGGCGGCAGGCCCCGACGCCCAGCTGCGGGTGCACAAGCGGATCGAGCGCCCCCAGCCCGGCGAGCAGGGCGCCGCCACCCTGGCCATCGCCGCAGCCGCCAGCCAGTGGGCCCCCCAGCGCGGCCAGCTGCACCTGATCGGCAGTGGTCCCGGCAGCCTGGAGCTGCTCACCCCCGATGCCCGCAGGGCGCTCACGGAGAGCTGTGTGTGGGTGGGCTACGGCCTCTACCTCGATCTGCTTGAACCGTTGCGGCGGCCGGATCAGCTCCGCAGCGACGGGCAGCTCACCCAGGAGCGGGAGCGCTGTCGCGAGGCCCTGGAGCTGGCATGCCAGGGGCTGCGTGTGGCCTTGGTGTCCTCAGGCGACAGCGGCATCTACGGCATGGCCGGCCTGGCCCTCGAACAGTGGATGGCCCTGGCCGCAGATGAGCGGCCCGGCTTCACCGTGCACCCGGGGATTTCAGCGCTGCAGCTGGCGGCAGCCCGGGCCGGCGCCCCCCTGATGCACGATTTCTGCACCGTGAGCCTGAGCGACCGGCTCACGCCCTGGGCCGTGATCGAGCAGCGCCTGCGGGGCGCCGCCGCTGGGGATTTCGTGGTGGCCCTCTACAACCCCCGCTCCATGGGCCGCAGCTGGCAACTGGGCCGAGCCCGGGAGTTGCTGCTGGAGGGCCGTCCGTCGAGCACGCCGGTGGTGCTGGCACGCCAACTGGGCCGCAGCGAAGAGGCTGTGAGCCTGCACACCCTGGGGGATCTGCCCCTGGAGCAGGTGGACATGCTCACCCTGGTGTTGATCGGCAACAGCACCAGCCGGGTGGAGGGCGGACGGATGGTGACGCCGCGGGGCTACCCGGGGGCCGAACTCAACTGAGCCAGGGGCCTGGGCAGGCAAGCCGTGAGCAGCAAGTCGGGATGACAGGATTCGAACCTGCGGCCCCTTCGTCCCGAACGAAGTGCGCTACCAAGCTGCGCTACA
>RGNC01000173.1 GCA_010029175.1 Synechococcaceae bacterium WB8_1B_136
CAGGACCTGGCCGACCTGCAGCAGCGGCTGCAGCTACCCGCCGCCGTGGTGGAAAACCTGATCGGCAAGGTGCGTTTCGGCAAGGGACCCGCCGGCCCCGAACTCCCCCCTTCCGCCTGAGCCCATGGCCGCGCACCCCCCGCACCGGCCCGGGCCACGCCAGGGCGATCTGCTGGGGGGGCTGCCCGGCGATGCCTGGGCCCCCAGCCTCCAACAGTCTTTGCCGCTGCAGGCGCACCAGCTGCTCGACTGGCAACAGCGCCTGATGCGCCACCAGGGGCCGCTGTTCGACGCGCTGGTCCGGGGGGGCAGCCGGCCCCCCGGCCAGGGCGACCTGTTCGCCACGGCGCAGCCGATGGGCGTGCACCAGCTCGATCCCCTGGCCCTGGCGGCCCAGCCCCTCAACTTCTGGCGCTGGCCTGAATGCCGGCAAGAGGGGGCCGCCCTCTACTTCGTGCTCGATCGCCCGCCCCACCTGGAGGCCCCGCTGCTGCTCTACGTGGGCGAAACAGGCCGCGCCGACCAGCGCTGGAAGGGGGAGCATGATTGCAAGAGCTACCTGGCGGCCTACGGAGAAGCGCTGCAGCAGCTGGGTCTGGGCAGCCAGCTGAGCATCCGTTTCTGGGCGGATGCACCGGTTGAGGTGAAGCCGCGGCGGGCCCTGGAACAGGCATTCATCCGCCACTGGCTGCCGCCGTTCAACAAGGAAACCCGCGGCCGCTGGGCCACGCCGTTCACCGCCGACCTCGGCTGATCGCTTTACCATCGCGGCCAGCCGCTCTACCCCGATGGTCCTGGCGTTTCGCTGCAGCCCCAGCACCCTGCACGACTGGAGCGGCGACGCCCTGGCGGTGGGTCTGTTCAGTGGCGACGACGGCACCGCGATCCGCGCCGCCCTGGAGCAGCGCTACGGCATCGACCTGGGGCAGCGGCTGGAACGGCGCCAGTTCAAGGCCAAGCCGGGCGAGTGCCTGACCTTCGAGTTCCCGGGCGCCAACGCCGCCAGCCTGGTGCTGGTGGGCCTGGGTGCCGCGGCCGACTTCGGCCTCGATGGCCTGCGCCGCGCCGCCGCCAGTGCCGCGAGGGCCGGAGCGGCCTGCGGCAGCGGCAGCCTGGCCCTGGCCCTGCCGGTGGACGGCATCGATCCCGAGGCCGCGGCCATGGCCATGGCGGAAGCCGTGCGCCTGAGCCTGTTCGCCGACCAGCGCTTCAAGAGCGAACCCGAGCCGCGGCCCCTGCCCAGCAGCGTGGCCTTGCTGGGCCTGCCGGAGAGTGCCGGCGCCAGCCTCACCACCGTGGCCGCCGTCTGCAGCGGCGTGGAACTGGCCAGGGAACTGGTGGCCGCCCCACCCAACGTGGTGACCCCCCAGGCCCTGGCGGACACCGCCGCCAGCATCGCCGCCAGTTTCGGCCTGGAGCTCCAGGTGCTGGAGCGCGCCGACTGTGAGGCCCTGGGCATGGGCTCCTATCTGGCGGTGGCCCAGGGCTCCGACCTGCCCCCGAAATTCATCCACCTCACCTACCGCCCCAGCGGCCCGGTGACCCGCAGGCTGGCCCTGGTGGGCAAAGGCCTCACCTTCGATTCCGGCGGCTACAACCTCAAGACCGCCGGCTCCCAGATCGAGATGATGAAGTACGACATGGGCGGCAGCGGGGCCGTGCTGGGGGCGATGCGCGCCATCGCCGAGCTCAGGCCCGAGGGCGTTGAGGTGCACATGGTGGTGGCCGCCTGCGACAACATGATCAGCGGCGGCGCCATTCATCCGGGCGCGATCGTGACCGCCTCCAACGGCAAGACGATCGAGATCAACAACACCGATGCCGAGGGCCGCCTCACCCTGGCCGATGCGCTGGTGTACGCCAGCAAGCTCGAGCCCGATGCCATCGTCGACCTGGCCACCCTCACCGGCGCCTGCCTGATCGCCCTGGGCGAAGAGATCGCCGGCCTGTGGTCCCCCAGCGATGGCCTGGCCACCGCCCTGGTGTCGGCGGCGGAGCAGGGCGGGGAAGCCCTGTGGCGCATGCCCCTGCGGGCCTCCTACCGGGAGGGCCTCAAGAGCGGCCTCGCCGACATGAAGAACACCGGCCCACGCCCCGGCGGCTCGATCACCGCCGCCCTGTTCCTGCAGGACTTCGTGGGTCCGACCATCCCCTGGGCCCACCTGGACATCGCCGGCACGGTGTGGAGCGACAAGGGTCGCGGCCTGGATCCAGCCGGCGCCACCGGCTTCGGGGTGCGCACCCTGGTGAACTGGGTGTTGGCCGGCGGAATGGCCTGAGGGCCGGAAGCCAACGGCAACCACACCTAATCTGAACTGTTCGTCCCCGAGCCCAGTCCCGATGGCCGTCCCCAAGATCCGCTGGTACGTGAAGGCCCAGGCTGGGGTGCTGCTGCTGCCGGCGGGGCTGTGCCTGTTCGGAGAGGCCGTGCAGCGCCGCACGCTGCAGGCCCTGGGTCAGCCCCAGGGGCCCTGGTTCTGGTACGGAACCCTGAGCCTGATCGCCATCGTGGCGGGGGTGGGGCTGATGATCGAGAGCGGCCTGCTGCGGGGCTACCCGGGCCATCAGTCGCGCTGAGGCCGAGCCGGCGAGCCCCTCAGGCGGCCAGGGGCGAGGGGGGGCAGATCACATCGGCCGGCGCTTCCAGGGCGTGGATCTGCCAGCGGGCCCGCTCACCGAACTGCTGGAGCAGGCGATCGAGATCGTCCGAGGCCTGCTTCGGGCTGCTGTATGGACCGATATGGCGGGTCACCAGACCATCGCGAATCGTCAGCAGATACATCCCACACCTGCAGTCGAATAATCAGCAAGTTAGTAGCTCCTGAGCAGAGGAAAAAAGAGGGAAAACCGCTCCTGGATTGAAGACGGCGAGGTTCAGGGCGCTACCAGCTTCAACTTTTCCATAGATTTCCGCACAGTTCGGCAACATCCGCGACCAAGCCCCAAAGACGCGGCTGGCCTGGCGCACCCCCGCAACGGGTTGCCGCAGCTCAGGGATCCGTGATCCAGGCCCCAGAGCTGCGGGCCCTAGGGCCCCACAGGCCATCCAGACGCTGGTCGCGACCACAGGCCCAGCGGTAGTAGCGGTATTTGAGGGCGTTCGTCTCGGCGTAGTTCTGGTGGTAGGCCTCGGCGGGCCAGAAGGCCTGGAGGGGCTTGATCTGCACCTGGATGGCGGCCACCGGGCGGCGCAGTTCGCGGGCGGCCGCCTGAAGGCTGGCGCGGGCCTGCTGCTGCTGGCTCTCCCCCCGGACGAAGATCACCGGGCGGTAGGAGCTGCCGCGATCACAGAACTGGCCGCCCCCGTCGAGGGCGTCCACGTTGCGCCAATAGGCCCGCAACAGGGTGGGATAGCTGATCCTGGCCGTGTCAAACCGCACCCGCACCGCCTCCTGGTGGCCGGTGCCACCGGCGGACACCTGCTTGTAGGTGGGGTTCTGGAGGCTGCCGCCGCTGTAGCCACTCACGGCCTCCACCACGCCCGGCAGCACCTCCAGGTCGTGCTCGAGGCACCAGAAGCAGCCCCCGGCGAACACCGCCTCCTGGATCGCCCCCCAGGCGGCGGAGGGGGTGGCGAAGGCCATCAGCCCCGTCAGCAGCAGCGCCAGGCAGGGCTTGAACCAGCGGGTCATGGCAGGGCGTCGAGGATGGCGGCGGCGGCGCGGCGGGTCACCCCAGGCTCCCCCAGGGCGATCTTCAGGCGACGGTATCCATCGGCGATCCGCTGGCGGGCCGCTTCGGATTCGAGCAGCGGCAGGGCCGCCGCCACCACGGCCTCGGCGCTGAACTCATGCTGCAGCAGCTCGGGCACCAGCCGCTCGTTCAGCACCAGGTTCACCGGCGAGATGTGCTGCACCTGGAAGCGCAACAGGTGCTTCGCCAGCCAGGCGGTGGGGCGGCTGACGCGGTAGGCCACCACCTGGGGCACCCCCCGCAGCGCCAGTTCCAGGTT
>RGNC01000174.1 GCA_010029175.1 Synechococcaceae bacterium WB8_1B_136
GAGCCCATACCCCGGGACTGCTGTGGCCTTTAGCTCCAAGACCGAGTACGGACTGGTGGCCCTGATCGAGCTTGCTGCGGTTTACGCCAGTGGCGGCGTGATGCAGGTTGCGGAGATCGCTGCCCGCCAGAGCATTCCCGACCGCTATCTCGAGCAGATGCTCACCAGCCTGAGGCGGGGCGGGATCCTGCGCAGCATCCGCGGGCCGAAAGGCGGTTATCAGCTGGCGCGGCCCCCGGCTGAGATTGTGGTGGCCGACGTGGTGGCCTGTCTGGAGGGGGATGGCGGTGGCCGCGATGGCAGCGCTCGCCAGACGCCGGAATTCGATGTTCTCCATGGGCTCACCGGTGAATTGGAGGCGGCTCGGCTCACGCTGCTGCGGGGGACCACGGTGCAGCAGCTGGTGGAGCGCAGGGACGCCCTGCTCCAGGCCCAGGCCATGTACTTCATCTAGGGCTCGGGTAGGTCGGATGGGGCTCGGGCGGACCGAAATCGAGCGACCCACCAATAAACACCGTTTGACCGATTGGGTATGCGTGCTATGGTTGGTCCATCACGCAGGGCTTCGATGAGCTGTTGTTGTCGCCGAATGCGCATGGCCAGCGTCCCGCTGGCTCCGTCCACCGCCATGACTTCACCCATTTGCGTCCGCCATGACCACCGCTCTCGCTACCCAAGCACCGCTCCGCCTCACGCTTCAGCCCAACGACGTTCTGCCTGAAACGCTCAACTGGCAGATTCAAGACGGCTATATCCGCACCTCCACCTGGGATGAGGAGGGAGAATCGATCACCCTTGGCGTCTGGGGGCCCGGTGACTGGGTCACCGCTGCCTACTCTGCTCTCAAGCCCGTTGAAATTCAGTGCATCTCCACGGTAGTGGTGGAGCAGTTCAATCCCACGGAAGCGGATGTGGAGCAGCTACTGCTCAAGCAGATCAAAAATCTCGAAGAGATTTTTCGCTTCAACCGCATCCGTTCCGCGGACCAGCGGCTGCTCGCCCTACTGGCCTGGATCGGTCGCCGCTTTGGCCAGGTGAGCACCCGCGGCTACCGGCTCTCCCTCAAAGAGATGAATCTCACCCACAAGTCTCTGGCAGACCTCTGCGGCCTGACCCGGGTGACTGTGACCAAGATGCTCAACCGCTACAAGGGCGATGGTGTGCTGCAGCAGGTGAGTAAAGATGACCTGTTCATTCCTACGGCTGCTCTGGACCCTCTTCTGGCTTAATGGCGGCTGTTCCCATGTCCTTGCAATCGTCTGCCCCTCGCGCGGGGGTGAGTTATTCCATCCGCCTCAAGAACGGTCGCGTGCTTCGGCACCAGGGTCCCCTGGCTCTGGCTCAGTTTCAGTCAGACATTCGCTTGGCGGGCTTCTGGCTTGAATCGTCCCTGCCTCTCCTCGGCAGCGGCCAGGCTGCTGATGCTTATCCATCGGGGTGATGTAGCCCTGTTGCCCTGTTAACTCGATCGGCAATGTGTTTTGAGGGCTCGTGCCCGCTGCTGCTTGCGCCCGCTCCTAAATGCTGTAGTCGGGCACGAAGGAGCGGGCTTCGCGGCTGCGAATGTGCAGGCGGCTGCCGGGCTGCAGGCTCTCGAAGCGCAATTGCTCCCGCGGGATCTGGGCCATCACCACCTGGCCATCCCCCAGCACCAGCTCCGCCTGGAGATCGCGCCCCATGTGGCTGATGCGCCTCAGCTGCACCGGCACCGTGCCAGGTTCCTCCTGCAGGAACACCTCCACATCGTGGGGGCGCACAAACAGCGGGGCATCGGCGGCTGTGCTGGCATGGGCCGGGCCCGCGGCGTCGCCGGCCACCTGGATCGCGCCCGGGGGCAGCACGTTCACAGCGCCGATGAAGCTCATCACGAAGGGGGTGGCCGGCTGGTCGTAGATCTCGGCGGGTGTGCCGATCTGCTCCACCTTGCCGTTGTTCATCACCACGATCCTGTCGGCCACCTCCATGGCCTCCTCCTGGTCATGGGTCACGATCACGGTGGTCACGTGCATCTCGTCGTGGAGGTTGCGCAGCCAGGCCCGCAGCTCCTTGCGCACCTTCGCATCGAGGGCGCTGAATGGTTCGTCGAGCAGCAACACCCGGGGCTGCACCGCCAGGGCGCGGGCCAGGGCCACCCGCTGTCGCTGCCCGCCGGACAGCTGGGATGGGTAGCGGTGGCCGAAGCCCTGCAGCTGCACCAGATCCAGCAGTTCGTCGACCCGCCGCTGGATCGCCTCCTTTTTCCACCTGCGCAACTCCAGGCCGAAGGCCACGTTCTGGCGCACGGTGCGGTGCTTGAACAGGGCGAAGTGCTGAAACACAAAGCCCACCTGCCGATCCTGCACGGAGCGCTCTCCTGCACGGAGCGCTCGGTGGCCTCTTCGCCGGTGATCCAGATGCGCCCGGCATCGATCTCCTCCAGCCCAGCGATCAGGCGCAGCAGGGTGCTTTTGCCCGAGCCGGAGGGACCCAGCAGCGCCACCAGTGAACCGCTCTCCACATCCACGCTCACGTCGTCCACGGCGCGGAAGTCGCCGAAATGCTTGCTCACGTTGGCGACCCGGATACCCATGGCTGGCTGACCGTTTTGGCCATTTTGCTCAGGCGAGGTCACCGCTCTGCCGGCCGCGGTGCCATGGATCGAAAGTGCCCTACGCCAGGCCAGGCCAGGATCATGGCGTGTTAAGGACGCAATGGGCACCGGTCTTGCGTGGTTTGCGTGGCTTGGCGGTGTTACCGTCGAGCCAAGGCCCGCCTTGGTTCCATGACAGTGTCCCTGCCGCGCCTGCGGCGCCTGCCGTTGTTCAGGTTGCCGAGTTGGCCCTGGCGCATCACCTGGCTCTACCTGAGCCTGGTGCTGTTTCTCCCCTTGGGCGGCATGTTGATCAAGGCCGTTGGGGTGGGGTGGGACGGCTTCTGGGACGCCGCCACCAGCCCCGAAGCCGTGGCCAGCTACAAGATCAGCTTCGGCCTGTCGCTGGTGGCCAGCCTGATCAATGGGGTGTTCGGTGTGGTGATCGCCTGGGCGTTGATCCGCTGCAGGTTCCCGGGCCAGAAACTGCTGGATAGCCTGATTGATCTGCCCTTCGCCCTGCCCACTGCCGTGGCCGGCCTCACCCTCTCCTACGTGTACAGCGAGGACGGCTGGTTGGGCAAACCGCTCTACGACTGGTTTGGCCTCCAAGTGTCGTTTACGGCCACCGGTGTGGCCATCGCGATGGTGTTCATCTCGCTGCCGTTTGTGGTGCGAACGGTGGAGCCGGTGCTGCGCTCCCTGGAGAAGGAGCAGGAGGAAGCCTCCTGGTGCCTTGGAGCCAACCAGCGCCAAACCTTCTTTCTGGTGGTGTTGCCTCAGTTGTTTCCAGCGATCCTCTCAGGCGTGGCCCAGGGTTTCAGCAGGGCCGTGGGTGAGTACGGCTCGGTGGTGATGATCTCCAGCAATGTGCCCTTCAAAGATCTGATCACCCCCACGCTGATTGTTCAGAAGTTGGAAGAATACGATTTTGGCGGCGCCACGGTGATTGGGGCTGTGATGCTGATCTTTTCGCTGTTCAGTCTCCTGGTGATCAATGCGATCCAGGTCTGGGGTCAGCGTTATCAAGGCAATGCGTCCAACGCCTGAGTTTCAACTGTTCTGCCTTGCCACCCTTCCAAAGCCATGAGCATTGTTGTTCCCACCCTTGAGCTCAACGAGCCCACCACGGTGGATCCCACCCCCAGAAAGCGCCGTGGGCCCTCCTGGTCGTGGGCGGCCCTGATCGTCCCCCTGGTGGCGTGCCTCTATGTGGGAGTGGTGATTCTGCTCCCGGCGCTCTCTGTTGTGGCGCAGGCCTTCGCCAAGGGCGTTGGCGTGTTTCTGGACAATTTCAAATCGCCTGAGTTGCTCTCCTCCCTCAGGCTCACGCTGTTTGCCTCTGCCGTTGCCGTTCCGGC
>RGNC01000175.1 GCA_010029175.1 Synechococcaceae bacterium WB8_1B_136
TTCCAGCCGTTCGTGATCCACCGCCTGATCCGCCAGAACATCGTCAACAACATCAAGGCCGCCAAGAAGCTGATTCAGCGCGCCGATGATGAGGTGATGCAGGTGCTGCAGGAGGTGATCGAAGGGCATCCGATCCTGCTGAACCGCGCCCCCACCCTGCACCGCCTGGGCATTCAGGCCTTCGAGCCGAAGCTGGTGGATGGCCGCGCCATTCAGCTGCACCCGCTGGTCTGCCCGGCCTTTAACGCCGACTTCGACGGTGACCAGATGGCCGTGCACGTGCCCCTGGCGATCGAGGCCCAGACCGAGGCGCGCATGCTGATGCTCGCCAGCAACAACATCCTGTCTCCGGCCACCGGCGAGCCGATCATCACGCCGTCGCAGGACATGGTGCTCGGCGCTTACTACCTCACCGCCGTGCAACCCGGCAGTGTGAAGCCCGAGTTCGGGGATCGCAGCCGCACCTTCGCCGGCCTCGGCGATGTGCTGCGGGCCTTCGCCGAGAAGCACCTCACCATGCACGACTGGGTGTGGGTGCGCTTCAGCGGCGAGGTGGACGACGAGGACGAGGGCAAGGAACCCGTGAAGCACGAGACCCTCAGCGACGGCACCCGCATCGAGCAGTGGCGCTATCGCCGCGACCGCTTCGACGAGGACGGCGCCCTGATCAGCCGCTATCTGCTCACCACGGTGGGTCGCGTGGTGATGAACAGCACGATCATCGACGCGGTGGCAGCCGCCTGAGATCCCGGACGTTTCGTTTCAACCAACTCCCCCCTCTTCGCGAGCAGCCATGACCGCCACCCCCGCCAAGAAGACCAGCAAGAAGTCCAGCAAGAAAGCCGCCCCGGAAGCTCCCGCCCCCGTGCTGGGCGCTGCGGCTCCTCTCAGTAAGGCCGCCCCTCCGTTCCGCAACCGCACGATCGACAAGAAGGCGCTGCGGAACCTGATGGCCTGGGCCTACAAGAACCACGGCACCGCCGCCACGGCCTCCATGGCCGATGAGCTCAAGGATCTGGGTTTCCACTACGCCACCCAGGCCGCCGTCTCGATCTCCGTCGACGACCTGCGCATTCCGGGCGAGAAGGCCCGCCTGTTGGAGGAAGCCGAACAGCAGATCACCGACACCGAGGAGCGTTACCGGCTCGGCGAAATCACTGAGGTGGAGCGCCACACCAAGGTGATCGACACCTGGACCGAGACCAACGAGCGTCTGGTGGAGGAAGTCAAGAAGAACTTCAACGAGAACGATCCACTCAACTCGGTGTGGATGATGGCCAACTCCGGCGCCCGGGGAAACATGTCCCAGGTGCGTCAGCTGGTGGGCATGCGGGGCCTGATGGCCAACCCCCAGGGCGAAATCATCGACCTGCCGATCCGCACCAACTTCCGTGAGGGTCTCACCGTCACGGAATACGTGATCTCCTCCTACGGCGCCCGCAAGGGTCTGGTGGACACCGCCCTGCGCACCGCCGACTCCGGTTACCTCACCCGCCGCCTGGTGGACGTGGCCCAGGACGTGATCGTGCGCGAGGACGACTGCGGCACCACCCGCAGCATCCCCATCGACGCCGACGACAAGGGCAAGTACGCCGCCAAGCTGGTGGGCCGTCTGGCCGCCGAGCCGGTGCTGGATGCCAACTGCGAGATCCTGGTGGATCGCGATGGCGAGATCGATCCGCCGCTCTCCCGCCGCATCGAGGCGGCGGGCGTGAAAACGGTGAAGGTGCGTTCGCCCCTCACCTGTGAGGCTGCCCGCTCGGTGTGCCGCAAGTGCTACGGCTGGGCCCTGGCCCACAACGAACTGGTGGATCTGGGCGAGGCCGTTGGCATCGTGGCTGCCCAGTCGATCGGTGAGCCCGGCACCCAGCTCACCATGCGCACCTTCCACACCGGAGGTGTGTCCACCGCTGAAACCGGTGTGGTGCGCTCCCAGGTGGAGGGCACCATCGAGTTCGGCGCCAAGGCCCGCGTGCGCCCGTTCCGCACTCCCCACGGTGTGGATGCCCAGATCGCCGAGACCGATTTCACCCTGCAGGTGAAGCCCAGCGGCAAGGGCAAGCTCCAGAAGCTGGAGATCACCACCGGCTCCCTGTTGTTCGTGGCCGATGGCCACGACTACCCGGTCGACACCATGCTGGCCCAGATCTCTTCCGGCGCCGCCGTGAAGAAGAGCGTGGAGAAGGCCACCAAGGATGTGATCTGCGACCTGGCCGGTCAGGTGCGCTACGAAGACGGCATTCAGCCCAAGGAGGTCACCGACCGCCAGGGCAACATCACCCACAAGGCCACGCGCCTGGGCCGCATGTGGGTGTTTGCCGGCGACGTCTACAACCTGCCGCCCAACGCCCAGCCGGTGGTGACGGGCAACAAGGCGGTGACCACCGGTGAGGTGCTTGCCGAGAGCCGTCTGGTGAGCGAATTCGGCGGTGCCGTGCGCCTGCGGGAGAGCGCTGGCGATTCGCGCGAAGTGCAGATCGTGACCACCAGCCTCACCCTGAAGGACTGCAAGCTGGTGGGCGAATCGACCCATGCCGGTGAGCTCTGGCACCTGGAGGGCAAGGACAACATCCGCTACCGCCTCAACACCCACCCCGGCACCAAGATCAGCAGCGGTGAGGTCATCGCCGAACTGGCGGATGATCGCTTCCGCACCCAGACCGGTGGCATCGTCAAGTACGCCCCTGGCCTGGCCATCAAGAAGGCCCGGAGTGCCAAGAACGGCTATGAGGTGAGCAAGGGCGGAACCCTGCTGTGGATCCCCCAGGAAACCCACGAGATCAACAAGGACATCTCCCTGTTGATGATCGAGGACGGCCAGTGGATCGAGGCCGGCACCGAAGTGGTGAAGGACATCTTCAGCCAGACCGCCGGCATCGTGACGGTGACCCAGAAGAACGACATTCTGCGGGAAATCATCGTGCGTTCCGGCACGCTCCACCATGTGGCCGACGCCAAGGTGGTGAGCCGTTACAGCGACGGCAAGATGGTGAACCCCGGCGAGGAGATCGCCAAGGGCATCAAGGCTGAGGCGATGGTGTTTGTGGAGGCGGTGGACACCGCCGAGGGCGGTGTCCTGCTGCTGCGCCCCGTGGAGGAATACCGCATCCCCGATGCGGCCCACCTGCCGGAACTCTCCAGCGTCAAACAGGCCAATGGCCCCAGCCTGGGGCTCAAGGCCACCCAGCGCCTGGCATTCAAGGATGGCGAGCTGATCAAGAGCGTCGAGGGTGTCGAGCTGCTCAAGACCCAGCTGATCCTCGACACCTTTGACACCACCCCCCAGATGACGGTGGACGTGGAGGCCGTCCCCGACAAGCGCGCCAAGACCATCGATCGCCTGCAGCTGGTGATCCTCGAGAGCCTGCTGGTGCGTCGCGACACCCTCTCCGACGCCAGCCACGGTTCCACCCACACCGAGCTCTCCGTGAACGACGGCGATGCCGTCAAGGCGGGCGATGTGGTGGCCACCACCCAGATCCTCTGCAAGGAGGATGGCGTGGTGCAGTTGCCCGAGCTGGTGGAAGGGGAGCCGATCCGCCGCCTGATCGTGGAGCGCTCCAGCGACACCCGCCGCATCGAGCTGGGTTCCGCCAAGGCCTCGGTGGCCCTGGGCCAGCGCCTGGTGGATGGCGATCAGCTGGCGGAGGGTGTGGTTGCCCCCTGCTGCGGCCAGGTGGAGGCGGTGGAGGGCAACAGCATCACCATCCGTCTGGGTCGCCCCTACATGGTGTCGCCCGATTCGGTGCTGCACGTGCGCGACGGCGAACTGGTGCAGCGGGGTGATTCCCTGGCCCTGCTGGTGTTCGAACGCCAGAAGACCGGCGACATCGTGCAGGGTCTGCCCCGCATTGAGGAGCTGTTGGAGGCCCGCCGTCCGCGGGAATCCGCTGTGCTCTG
>RGNC01000176.1 GCA_010029175.1 Synechococcaceae bacterium WB8_1B_136
CCGTTCGCTGCCGCCCGGTCCCCATCCCCCGCGACACCTACCCCTATGCCGAGGGCCACAGCTGGGCCGAACCGGATCTGGAGCACGCCGCCGAGCTCTGCCGCAAGGTGGCGGCGCGGCGCCTGGCCTTGACTGCGGAGTCTGATTTTGCCGACCCTAGCCGCGATCCTGGGGTGCTTGCCAGCTATCGGGAGCGGTTTTCCTTCGCCTCAGTGGGGGCGCGCTACCGGGCTCGACTTGAGGAGCTGTGGGCCGATCGCGAGGCCATCGGCTCAAGACTGCGCTGGAGAGCAGATCGGAGCCCGGTGGGGTAATGACCTGGAGACTCAGGCTGGGTTCCCAGGCCGCGTAATCGCGTCATCGAAACCTGCAACTTCTCATCCCTTCAATGTCATTGCCATTCTGATGTCCCCATCAATGTGACATGTCGCTTGGAGAGTGACGTGACCCCCTTTATCGGTCCAGGCCTTATGAGAGTTGGTGGATGTGGTCATGCGGCAGCTCCTTGTTGAGCTGCCTCCAGGGGCGTATGCCCCTGGAGGGCCGAGTGCGGCCTGAACGTGTTGTACTCCCATCTCCAGCGATCGGCGAGGAGTTGAGCCTCAGGAGCCGTAGTGAACAGCTCGGTGTTGAGGAACTCGTCCCGGAAGCGTCCGTTGAACGATTCCGCAAAGCCGTTCTCCCACGGTGATCCCGGCTCGATGTAGGCCGTGCTGGTGGTGTCGCTGGCCTCGCACCAGTCCCGTAGAGCCTGGGCAATGAACTCCGGCCCGTTGTCCGATCGGATGTACGCCGGTGCCGGGTAGAGGCTGGTGAGCTCCTCCAGCACGGCCACCACATCCTTGGCCTTGCAGCGCCTGTCGACGCGGATCGCCAGGCAGAAGCGGCTGTACTCGTCGATCACATTCAGGAACTTGAGCCTGCGGCCGTCGGCCGTGGCATCGAACTGGAAGTCCATGGCCCAAACCTGGTGAGGATGTTCGGCCCGGTGGCGCCTCACCGAACCGTCTGCTGGCCGTGCCCGCTTACGTTTCCTGGGAGTGGGCCGTTGCAGGTCTTCCTCCCGCCAGAGCCGTTGCACCCGCTTGTGGTTCACGGTCCAGCCCTCCCGCCTGAGCAGCCGATAAGCCATGCGGCGGCCCCAGCGGATGTGTTCAGCGGCGATCTCGCGGAGACGATGGCGCAGCTTGGCCTCCTCGATCGAGACGACCTTGACCGGATGGCGCTGGGTGCTGCGGTGCTGACCCACCACTCGGCAGACCAGCCGCTCTGATGCCCGGTAACGCTCCCGCAGGACCACGACGGCTCTGCGGCGGCGTTCCGGGCTCAGAAGTTTCCCTCGGCGAGATCCTTGAGCATCGCCTTCTCCAGTTCTGCCTCCGCCAGCAGCTTTTTGAGCCTGGCGTTCTCCTTCTCCAGCTGGGTCAGCCTCCTGGCCTCCTCGGCCTGCATACCCCCGTACTGCTGCCGCCAGCGGTGGTAGGTCGGCTGCGTCACCTCGATGACGCGGCAGACGTCGGCGACGGTCTTGCCCTGGGCGATCAGCTGCTCGGCGGTCTTGAGCTTGCGGATGATCTGCTCAGCTGTGTGCCTGGTGCGTTTCATGGTCGAGTCCCCGGCCCAGTCTGGCCGGATGAGGACTCTCATTCACCCTGGACCGATTTCCGGGGTCCACGTCAAGAGCCCTGAGGAGCCCACCTGTTCTGCGGGTTAGCCATTCACTCTTTTTCCTCCTTGTTATCAATAAGCTTCAAAATTTCATCAAGCTCAACATTGATCTTCTCAAGCCGTTGTTCCAACTCATCGGCATGCGCTGTTTTGGCATCGCGTTGAGCGACTAGCTCATCTCGTTCCGCCGTGATCCCTTCCACAGCGGCCTGCAGCGATTCCCTCGACGCACGCAGCTCTTCATGGGCAACCGTGAGTTCCTGCAGGCTGATCTGCAACCTGTCACGCTCCACCCAAGCCGCATCGCGTTCAGCGACTAATGCATCCCGCTCTGCCGTGATCCCTTCCACAGCAGCCTGCAGCGATTCCCTTGAGGCACCCAGCTCTTCATGGGCAACCGTGAGTTCCTGCAGGCTGATCTGCAAGCTGTCACGCTCCACCCGAACGGCATCGCGTTCAGCGACTAGTGCATCCCGCTCTGCCGTGATTCCTTCCACAGCAGCCTGCAGCGATTCCCTGGACGCACCCAGCTCTTCATGGGCAACCATGAGTTCCTGCAGGCTGTTCTGCAAACTGTCACGCTCCACCCAAGCCGCATCGCGTTCAGCGCTCACTGCATCCCGCTCCGCCGTGATCCCTTCCACAGCGACCTGCAGCGATTCCCTTGACGCACGCAGCTCTTCATGGGAAACCATGAGCTCCTGCAGGCTGATCTGCAAACTGTCACGCTCCACCCGAATGGCATCGCGTTCGGCAGCGAGCTCTTCGTGGCGGGTCTGGGCCAGCAGAAGCCGTACGGCCTGGGTGGAGAGTTGTTCTTCCAGTTCGGCAATGCGCAGCTCCTGCTCCCGCACAACCAGCTGTTGTGTTGCCAGAGGGTCGCGCTGCCACGCTGCCGCAGGACCCTCCAGCGCTCGAAAGCCCCGTTCCCCCAGCCAGCCAGCCAGAACGTCCTGCCAGTGCCCCGAGGCCCCTCGGATGGCCAGCTGCACGACCCGCAGCTGGCTGAGCCAGGCCCCCAAACCCTGGAGAGCCGTGAGCGGATCGCCCTGGCGCAACGTGAGCTCCAGTTCGGGCTTGAATCTCAACCCTTGCTGGTTCACCCAGGCATTGAGCACATCCTCCAGCCGCCGCCCGCTGCGCTGCTCCACCCCCGTCTGCTGCAGGTTTGGGTAGAGCGGGCGCAGGGTTTCCAAGGCCTGGGGGCCATTCAGCCGGGGATCGTTGAACCGATGCCAATCCACGGCTTGGCCTGTTTGCGCGGCGAGCACCTCAACGCAAACCACCGCCTTGGGGTGCTCCCCCAACTGCTGCTTCAACTGCTGGCCCCGCTCCAGGTCGGCCTCCACCACAAGCAGGTGGCCCTCAGCGGGCCATGGGCCCAGGGCCGCAGGCGCTCCAACCACAACGGTCAGCACATCACTGCCGCAGGCCGCCGCAGCGGCAGTGAGAACCTCAGCAGGCATGCGGCCACCCATCGCAGCTTGAAGCCCGCAGATTAGGAGTAGCGAAGCTGGAGATCGTTCGGGCGTCCATAACCGAATCCCGGCACTGCGCAGGCCTCACCCGGCAGCTCCTCCAGCAGCCATCCCTGGTTGGTGGCACCACAGCAAAGCCAACGTTCGAGCGCATGGGCCAGCGTGCCGTCGGTTTGCCCATGCTCAGGCTCAAAGTCCGCCAGCTGCAGGCCCAGCTCACTCATATGCCGCACCGCAGCCAGGCGCCCCGCCATCATGGTTCCAGCGATGAAGCGTTGTTGCAGCATTGCTGCTGCATTTGCCCCGCAGCGTTGATGCAGCGCCAGCAGGTGCTGCGCATTGGCATGCAGGGCCACACTGCATGGCATGAGTGTTCCTGCCGGTGCCAGCAACCCGAGTTTTGGGTTCCGCTGCAGCCGCTCCACGCAGTCGCGCACGGCCGCCGTGGAGAGCAGTGAACGCGTTAGATGGTCAGCCCAGCGCTCGCCGTCTCCCAGATGGGTGGAGCGCTTGGTGTGAACCTTCACGAAAAACTCATGCCCACCCCGCAGAGCACTGGGTAGCAACTGCACCAGGAACGGAGCCAGATCCCTGCCCCGATTCTCCACAGCAAACAGACGCACCCGCTCCCAGCCCTGATCCCGTAGCAACTGGGCCACCAGGTTCAGATGCTCAGGAGGGGTGCTCACATACAGATCGATGGCGGGGCCGTCCACCACCTCCCCTCCCCCTTGCGGTAGCCG
>RGNC01000177.1 GCA_010029175.1 Synechococcaceae bacterium WB8_1B_136
CGCCGCCAGGAAGGCGGCCCCCAGCAGCAGCGATGGCACCAGCACGATGCCCTTGGCGGCACGGTTGATGCCCATCAGCTGCTGCAACCGGGCAGCGGCTGGGCCAGCCCCGCCGCCACCAGGCCCTCGGCCATGTCCGTGCTGCTGCTGCCGTCCTTGCGGTCGAGCCGTTGCACCCGCGCCACCAGGGTGCCGTTGTCGGAGCCCACGGGCCGCAGGTTCACCTTCACCCGCCGCGGCAGTTCATGGCGCAGCCAGTCGGCGGCGGCCGTCTGCTGCCCATCCTTCACCTGGATGCAGGCCAGCTCCACGCTGTAGTTGCGGTTTTGGTCGCCGATCTGGAGCAGGGTGGCGCTGCGCACCTGCAGCACCTCCGCCGCCTGCACACTGGCGGGCGCCAGCAGCAGAACCAGCAGCAGTGCCCGCAACCAGCCCACCATGCAGCTCAGAGCTTGGCGCCGCAATTGGGGCAGTAGAGGCTGGAGCTGGCGGTGGTGTTGCCGCAGCTGTTGCACTGGCGGGTGGTGTCGATCGCCAGCTCCGGGTGGCTGGGCAGGCCCACCATCTGGGCGTTGCTGGCGCCCGGGGGCACCATCGGATAGCAGTTCTCATTGCGGCGCACCTCCACCTCAATGAAAGCCGGGCCGGGGTGGGCGAGGGCCTCTGTGAGGCGCTCGCGCAGCTGGGAGCGCTCGCTGATGCGCACACCGCGCACACCGAAGGCCTCGGCCACGGCAGGGAAGTTGGGCATGCCGCCGATCATTTCCGAGGCGGAATAGCGCTCGTCGTAGAAGCTTTCCTGCCACTGGCGCACCATGCCCTGCCAGCCGTTGTTGAGCACCACCACCTTCACCGGCAGCTGGTACTGGCTGAGGGTGCCCAGCTCCTGGATGTTCATCAGGATGCTGGCGTCGCCGGCCACACAGATCACCTGCTCGTCGGGGAAGGCGGTCTGCACGCCCATGGCGGCGGGCATGCCGAAGCCCATGGTGCCGAGGCCGGCGGAGCTGATCCAGCGGCGGGGCCCGGTGTGCAGGAACTGGGCCGCCCACATCTGGTGCTGGCCCACATCGGTGGTGATGAAGGCATCGGGAGCCAGCTCCTGCAGCATCGCCACCACCTCCTGGGGGGCGATCTCACCTTCGGGAGCGGGCACCACCAGCGGGTAGTGGTGCTTCCAGCTGGCGATCCGCTCCAGCCAGGCATCCGTGCGGCCCTCGGAGCTGTCGGCGGCGGAAGACGCCAGCAGGGCCTCCAGGGCGAGCTTCACGTCAGCCACCACGGGCACCTCGGCGGCGCGGGTCTTGCCCACCTCCGCGGCATCGATGTCGATGTGGATCACCTGGGCCCGGGGGGCGAAGCCATCGAGGCGGCCCGTCACCCGGTCGTCGAAGCGGGCACCGGCGGCGATCAGCAGATCGCATTCCGTCACGGCGAAGTTGGCATAGGCGGTGCCGTGCATGCCGAGCATCCCCACCGAGAGGGGGTGCTGCTCGTCGAAGGCGCCCTTGCCCATCAAGGTGGTGGTGACGGGCAGGCGGAACCGTTCCGCCAGTTGCTGCACGGCCCCGTGGGCACCGCTGCTGATGGCGCCACCGCCCACGTAGAGCAGGGGCCGGCGGGCCTGGCGGATCAGCTCCAGGGCGGCGGCGATGGCGGCCGGCTCGGGCGCCGGTGGCCGTTGGAAGCCCGCTGGCACGGCGGTGCCGGGCTCCACCGGCGTGTAGTCGAACTCCTCCACGCCCACGTCCTTGGGCACGTCGATCAGCACCGGCCCGGGGCGGCCACTAGCGGCGATCAGGAAGGCCTCGGCCACGATCCGGCCGATGTCGCGCGGGTCGCGCACCACCCAGGAGTGCTTCACGATCGGCAGGGTGATGCCGAAGATGTCGGTTTCCTGGAAGGCGTCGGTGCCGATCGCCGCCCGCGGCACCTGGCCGGTGATCACCACCATCGGCACCGAGTCCATCTGGGCGGTGGCGATGCCGGTGACCAGGTTGGTGGCGCCGGGGCCGGAGGTGCCGAAGCACACGCCCACCTTGCCGGTGGCGCGGGCGTAGGCATCGGCGGCGTGGGTGCCGCCCTGCTCATGGCGCACCAGGATGTGCTTCAGCCAGCCGCGGGCCTCGGCCTTGTGGAGTTCGTCGTAGATGGGCAGGATCGCGCCGCCTGGGTAGCCGAAGATGTGCTCCACCCCGTGGCGGTGCAGGGCATCCATCAGGGCGTAGCCGCCGCTCACCCGCATGGGGCTGCACTGCTGGGCGGCCGCGGCCGTTGAGGAAGCCGCTGGAGAAACCGCTTGAGGAACGGAGGTAACGGTCACAACGTCCGCTGACAGGGCTCGACTGATGGACCAACCCTAAGGTCTGGCCTGGGAATTGGGCAGGCTGCGCGCGGAAGCCATGGCCCGCAGGATCGTGCCTGGATTCAGCCAGCGGCCGTTGTGACGGATGCCCCAATGCAGATGGGGGCCCGTGGTGCGGCCGCTCATGCCCACATGGCCGATCAGCTGGCCGCCCCGCAGCCGCTGGCCCGCTGCCAGCGCCACCGGGCCGCTGCGGTAGGTGCCGCCGACCACCGTTCCCGAGAGGTGGCAGTAGATGTGCTCGTAGGGCCCCGACTGGATCACCAGGCCCAGCCCGCAGGCCTCATCGTTGATCACTTCGCTCACCACGCCGCTCCACCAGTTGCGGATCGGCGATCCCATCGGTGCGGCGATGTCGAGGCCGTAGTGGGGCTCGCTGGCTCCCCCGGGCCCGATGCGGTGGCCGAAATGGCTGGTGTAGCCAGCGAAGCTGGCCACCGGGAACACCCCCTGGCGCCAGCGCTGCTCGGCCCGCAGCGATACGAGGCAGTCGCTGATCAGCAGGCCGGCAACTGCGGCCCCGGCGGCCCAGAGGGCGGCGAGGCGGTGCCTAGAGCAGGCCGATGGCATGGAGCGGACCACGACCACTGATCAGCTCCAGCAGGAAAGCGGAGAACCCCAGCATTGCCAAGCGGCCGTTCCACACCTCGGAGCTGTTGTTCCAGCCCCAGGCCCACTTGTCCTGGGGGTAGAGCTTCACCTTGGTGGGCAGGGCGGCCGCCTGATCCAGGTTCACCTCCGGCCCTTCCAGGGCGTGCTGAACCAGGTTGGCCAGCCCGGTGATGAAGGAGGGCGTGGTGTCGAGGGCGGGCACGCGGCGGAAGTTGGTGATGCCCGCCTCGGTGGCGATCTCCCGGTACTCGATGTCGATCTCCTCGAGGGTTTCGATGTGCTCGCTCACGAAGCTGATCGGCACCACCACCAGGTCCTTCACCCCCTGCTCCCCCAGCTGGTGCAGGGCGTCGTCGGTGTAGGGCTTGAGCCACTCCACCGGACCCACCCGGCTCTGGTAGGCGAGGGTGTAGGGGTTGCTGTGGCCCAGGTCGGCCTGCAGCTTCTCCATGATCAGCCCGGCGCAGGCCTCGATCTCCTGCTGATAGGGATCACCGGCCTCCTCCACGTAGCTCTTCGGCACGCCGTGGGCGCTGAAGAACACGTGGGCCGTGCTGGGATCGGGGCAGGCCTGGATCTCCCGGGCGATCAGCTCCGCCATGGCGCCGATGTAGCCGGGATCGTTGTAGTAGCTGCGGATGCAGCGGATCGGCAGCTGGGCGAAGCCCGGGTCGGCCTGGCGCAGGCGCTGCAGTTCGCGGAAGCTGGAGCCGCTGGTGCTGATCGAGAAGTGGGGGTAGAGCGGCAGCACCACCACCTCCTCGATGCCATCGGCCTTGATGTCGGCCACCGCAGATTCGGTGAAGGGGTGCCAGTAGCGCATCGCCACGTAGCTGGTGGCCTCGATGCCGCGCTGGCGCAGGCTGCTCTGCAGTTCGCGGGCCTGTTGCTCGGTGAT
>RGNC01000178.1 GCA_010029175.1 Synechococcaceae bacterium WB8_1B_136
ACCTAGGGGACCCTCCCGGGGCCTCCCACCTCCGCGAACGCTGCCATGTCCGCCACGGCCATCCACCACAGCCCCGCCCGCGTGCTGGTGGTGGGGGGCGGCGGCCGTGAGAACGCCCTGGCCTGGGCCATGGCCCGCTGCAGCGGCGTGGAGCAGGTGTGGGTGGCGCCGGGCAATGGCGGCACCCTGGAGCTGGCGGGCTGCGCCCAGCTGGCGATCCCCGAATCCGACCATGCCGCCCTGCTGGCGGCCTGCCGCGAGCACGCCATCGAGCTGGTGGTGGTGGGCCCTGAGGCGCCCCTGGCCGCCGGCCTGGCCGACCAGCTGCGGGCCGCCGGCCTGCCGGTGTTCGGCCCCGGTGCCGATGGTGCCCGCCTGGAGGCCAGCAAACAGTGGGCCAAGGCGCTGATGGTGGAGGCCGGCATCCCCACCGCCGGCTACTGGAGCGCCAGCAGCCGCGAGCAGGCCCTGGCGGCCCTGGAGGCCCAGGGCAAGCCCCTGGTGGTGAAGGCCGATGGCCTGGCCGCCGGCAAGGGCGTCACCGTGGCCGACACGATCGAGGAATCGCGGGCGGCGATCGAGGAGGTGTTCGGCGGCCGCTTCGGCAGCGCCGGCGCCTCGCTGGTGCTGGAGGAACGCACCCACGGCCCCGAGGTGTCGGTGTTCGCCCTCACGGACGGCCAGCGGCTGGTGCTGCTGCCCCCCGCCCAGGACCACAAGCGCATCGGCGAAGGCGACACGGGCCCCAACACCGGCGGCATGGGGGCCTATGCCCCGGCGCCACTGCTGGATGCGGCCGCGCTGGAGGCGGTGCGGCAGCAGGTGCTGGAGCCCACCCTCAAGGCCCTGCGGGCCCGGGGCATCGACTACCGCGGCGTGATCTATGCCGGCCTGATGCTCACCGAGAGCGGCCCCAGCGTGATCGAGTTCAATTGCCGCTTCGGCGATCCGGAGTGCGAAACCCTGATGCCGCTGCTGGGGCCTGAGCTGGCCCAGGTGCTGCTGGCCTGCGCCAACGGCCGCCTCGATCAGGCCCCGGAGTTGTCCATCGCCCCCCGCTGCAGCGCCTGCGTGATCGCCGCCGCCGCGGGCTACCCCGGTGAGATCCGCAAGGGCGATCCCATCCGCAGCAGCCTGGAGCCCTCGGACACGCTGCAGCTGTTCCACGCCGGCACCCGCCGCCAGGCCGATGGCAGCTGCCTCACCAACGGCGGCCGGGTGCTGGCGGTGGTGGCCCAGGCCGAGGATTTCGATGCCGCCTTCGAGCGGGCCTATGGGGGCCTGGACCAGGTGCACTTCGAGGGCATCACCATCCGGCGCGACATCGGCCACCAGGTGCGCCGCCCCAACCCGTGACCAGCAGCAGCACCACGAACGCAGGCCTCAGCTGGGGGCAGCGCCTGGCGCGCTGGTGGGCCGAATTCAGCCTGCAAACCAAGCTGCTGGCGGCCGCCACCCTGGTGGTGAGCCTGATGATGACGGGCATCACCTTCTTCGCGCTCAACGGCATCCAGGCCGACGTGCGCATGAGCGACACCCGCTTCGCCCGCGACCTGGGCCTGCTGATGGCCGCCAACGTGACGCCCCTGGTGGCCGAGGGCAACGACCGGGAACTGGCGGCGGTGGCGGAGCGGTTCTGGAAGTCGAGCCGCAGCCTTCGCTACATCTTCTTCGCCGATCCCGAGGGGATCATCTACCTGGGCATTCCCATCAGCGGCACCTCCGGCAGCAGCGAACTGCTGCTGAGCCGGCGGCTGGAGCTGCCAGCGGATCTCACCCGCAGGCCCCAGAGCCCGCTGATCCGCCAGCACCTCAGCCCCGATGGCCAGGTCACGGATGTGTTCGTGCCCCTGGTGGCCGGCGATCGCGACCTGGGAGTGCTGGCGCTGGGCATCAACCCCAATGAGGCGGTGCTGGCCAGCGCCGCCCTCAGCCGCGAGGTCACCGTGGCGGTGTTCATCTCGATCTGGGTGCTGGTGATCCTGGGGGCGGTGTTCAATGCCCTCACGATCACCCGGCCGGTGAAGGAACTGCTGAACTGGGGGAACTGCTGGATGGCTTCAATGCCATGGCCTCCCAGCTGGAGGCCTACAACGAGGCCAACATCGAGGAGCTCACCGCCGCCCAGGTGAAGCAGCAATCGCTGATCGCCACCATGGCCGATGGCGCGGTGCTGCTGGATGCGGAGGGGCGGGTGGTGCTGGTGAACCCCACGGCCCGGCGCCTGTTCCGCTGGGAGGGCCGCAAGTTGGAGGGCAACGAGCTGTGCCAGGAGCTGCCGGATGTGCTGGCCGTGGAGCTGCAGCCGCCCCTGGAAAGCCTGCTGGCCGGCGATCGCGACAGCAGCGATGTGCGCTGCAGTTTCGGGGAACCGGCGCGCACTCTGCGGATCGTGCTGCAGTCGGTTCGGGATGCCACTGGGGAAAGCCTCAAGGGCATCGCCGTCACGGTGCAGGACCTCACCCGCGAGGTGGAACTGAACGCCGCCCAGAGCCGCTTCATCAGCAACGTGTCGCACGAACTGCGCACGCCGCTGTTCAACATCAAGAGCTACGTGGAAACCCTCCACGACCTGGGCGACCAGCTGAGCGAAGCGGAGAAGCAGGAGTTCCTCGGCATCGCCAACGCCGAAACCGATCGCCTCACGCGCCTGGTGAATGATGTGCTCGATCTCTCCCGACTGGAGAGCGATCGCATCTGGAATCTGGAGCCGGTGGAGCTGCGCCCCGCCATGGAGCAGACGCTGCGCAACTACCGCCTCAACGCCGATGAGAAGGGGGTGCAGCTGGAACTCGACGTGGATGAGCAGCTGCCGCGGGTGCTGGGGAACTGGGATCTGCTGCTGCAGGTGTTCGACAACCTGGTGGGCAACGGCCTCAAGTTCACCGCCAGCGGCGGACGCCTGGCCCTGCGGGCCTACCCCTGGCCCGACTCCTGCCAGCTGGATCCCAGCATGGCCCCCACCAGCGAGAACCCCACCTGCGAGCTCACCGCGCCCCTGCCGCGGTTGCGGGTGGAAATCGCCGACACGGGCTCCGGCATCTCCCGCGAAGACCAGGAGCGCATCTTCGAGCGGTTCTACCGGGTGGAAAACGCGGTACACACCGAGGTGGGCACGGGCCTGGGCCTCTCGATCGTGCGCGGCATCCTCGAGAAGCACGGCACCCAGGTGCGCATGGTGAGCGAGCTGGGGGTGGGCACCACCTTCTGGTTCGACCTGCCGCTGGAGGACGCCGATGCGGAGGAACTGCGGCTAGCTCGGGAACGGCGCAGCCCGGATCAGGCGGCACTGCTGGGCTGAGGGTGGTCCTCAGACATCGTCGGCCACGCCGCGCACGATGCGGGAGAGCTCGCTGCGCTCGTCGGTGTTGATGCGGTGGGGCACGCCGCTGATGATGCGCTCGAAGTTGGAGAACGAATCCTTGATCTCGGGGCCGTTGCCCGTGATCACGAATTCGCGGATGCCCTTGTCGTGCCAGGAGCCGCGCATCTTGAACACGTTCAGGGCCCGGGCCATCTCGCCACGGATCTCCACGTACTGCAGCAGCAGGATCGTGTCGGTGATGGTGGAGATATGGGAATCGGTGATCGAGTGGCTGCCCATGAACTCCTCGGAGGTGTTCGTGAAGAAGCCGGCAATCTCCTCCTGTTTGGCATAGCCCGTCACGCCGATCACGAACTGGCGGAAGGCGTTGTGGCTCACCCCGCGGGCCAAGGCGCTGAGGGAATCGATCGCCATGCGCGAGGGCTTGAACTGGCTGATTTCGGTCTTGATGATCTGCAGGTGATCCTCCAGCCCCGTGGATTCGGGATAGGCGCAGATGATCTTGAGCAGCCCG
>RGNC01000179.1 GCA_010029175.1 Synechococcaceae bacterium WB8_1B_136
TGCTCACCGCCCTGGCGGCCGACGGGCTGGAAACTGACCTGCTGGAAGACCCCGCGGCCCGGCCGGATCTGCCCCCCGCTGCAGCTGGCGCGGTGCGTCTGGTGCTGGATGGTCGTCGTGATCCCCTGGCAGGGGTGAGCCTGCCGCCGGGGCTCTCCGCCCTGGCCCCCACCGAACTGGCCCAGGCCCTTGGCCACACCCTGGCGGCCACGGGCTGTGAGCACCACTGGCCGGTGGAGCTGAACCACGCCGCCGCCAGCCAGGTGCTGGCCCTGCGGGTGGCCAGCCGCCACAGCGTGACGTTGGAGCTGGTGAGCGCTGCCGGCACGGGCCTGCTGCCGTTGCGGCTGCTGCTGATCCTGGAGGAGAAGGCCCAGCTGGAGATCAGCCAGAGCCTCAGTGCCGCTAGTGCCGGCCTCAGCTCGCTGGTGCTGGAGGCCCACCTGGGCCGTGGTGCCCGCCTGCATCACGGTCTAGTGGCACTGGGCCGCTCCGAGGCGGCGCTGCTGGCCCATCTGGCCCTGGAGCAGGAACCCGAGAGTGCGGCCAGCTTGGTGGTTGCCAGCGCCGGCTGGGGGCTGGCCCGGGTGGAGCCCCGCATCCGCCAGGTGGATGGCACCGCCCGTACCACCCTGCGGGGGCTGCAGCTGGTGGATGGTCGGCAGATCGCCGACACCCACAGCCACGTGTTGTTCTCCGGCCCCGAGGGCGAGCTCGACCAACTGCACAAGGCGGTGGCTTCGGGCTGCGGCCGCAGCGTGTTTAATGGCGCCGTGCGGGTTCCTCGCGAGGCCCAGCGCACCAATGCCGCCCAGCTCAGCCGCAGCCTGCTGCTCTCCGACCGCGCCCGGATCGATAGCAAGCCCGAGCTGGAGATCGTGGCCGACGATGTGAAGTGCGCCCATGGCGCCACCGTGAGCAGCCTTCAGACCGACGAGCTCTTCTACCTGCAGAGCCGCGGCATTGGCTCTGAGCAGGCCGCCGGCCTGCTCAAGCGAGCCTTCTGCGAGGAGGTGCTGCGGGAGCTGCCGCCCGCCGCCCGCGCGTGGTGCAGCTTTGATCGGCTGCTGGCCGCCAGTGGCGCTGCGGAGGTGTCCGGATGACCAGCACCCTGAATCCCGCTGCCGCCACGGCCGCTGGCGATGCATCTGCCGCCCCGGCCGCCGGCGATGCACCAGCCGCCGCGGCCGCCGCGGAGGATCTCGCGGCCCTCACCCGGCCCGATTTTCCGCTGCTGGCGCAGACCGCCTGCCTCGGCCAGCCGCTGATCTACCTCGATCACGCCGCCACCAGCCAGAAACCCCGGCTGGTGCTCGATGCCCTGCAGCACTACTACGACCACGACAACGCCAACGTGCACCGCGGTGCCCACCAGCTGAGCGCCCGGGCCACCGAGGGCTTCGAGGGGGCGCGAGCCAAGGCGGCGGCCTTCGTGGGGGCGGCCAGCCCCAACGAGATCGTGTTCACCCGCAATGCCAGCGAGGCCATCAACCTGGTGGCTCGCAGCTGGGGTGAAGCCAACCTGCGCCCGGGCGACGAGGTGCTGCTCACCGTGATGGAGCACCACAGCAACCTGGTGCCCTGGCAGCTGCTGGCGGCCCGCACCGGCTGCGTGCTGCGCCATGCCGGCCTCACCCCCAGCGGTGAGCTGGATCTCGACGACCTGCGCCGCCAGCTCAGCGAACGCACCAAGCTGGTGAGCCTGGTGCAGGTGAGCAACACCCTCGGCTGCCTCAACCCGATCGCCGAGATCGCAACCCTGGCCCATGCCGTTGGGGCCCTGCTGCTGGTGGATGCCTGCCAGAGCCTGCCCCACCTGCCGGTGAACGTGGCCGCGCTGGGCTGCGATTTCCTGGTGGGCAGCTCCCACAAGCTCTGCGGCCCCACGGGCATGGGCTTCCTCTGGGCCCGCGAGGCGCTACTGGAGGCCATGCCCCCCTTCCTGGGTGGCGGCGAAATGATCCAAGACGTGTATCTCGACCACAGCACCTGGGCGGAGCTGCCCCACAAGTTCGAGGCCGGCACCCCCGCCATCGGCGAGGCCATCGGCATGGGCGTGGCGCTCGATTACCTCCAGAGCCTGGGCATGGAGCGCATCCACGCCTGGGAGCAGCGGCTCACCCGCCATCTGTTTGCGCAGCTGCAGGCCATCGAGGGCCTGCGGATCCTGGGCCCCACCCCTGAGCAGCAGCCCGATCGGGCGGCCCTGGCGGCCTTCACGGTGGAGGGCCTGCACGCCAACGACATCGCCGAGCTGCTCGATGCCGCGGGCATCTGCATTCGCAGTGGCCACCACTGCACCCAGCCGCTGCATCGCCACTACGGCCTCAGCGGCACAGCCCGGGCCAGTCTCAGTTTCACCACCAGCTTCGCGGAGATTGATCGCTTCGCCGAGGAACTGAAGGGCACGATTCAGTTCCTGCGCGACCACAGCTAGGCCGGCGTGAGCACCGCCATGGCCTCTGACCGGTGCGCCCCCTGCCAGGCCCACCGCCAGTGCCAGCCCGCGGCTTCGGCCGTCGTCTGGATTTCGGCGCGGTCGGCGGGGATGTCGAAGCTGCTGAGGTGGTTGATCACGTGCTGCTGTTGCTCCGCCGTGAGGGACTGCCAGCCCGAGTGGATCCGCTGCACGTAGCGCTGCACATAGGTCTCGCGCTCTTCCCCGGGCTCCCGGAACACATCCACCCACACGAACAGGCCATCCGGGTGAAGGCGCTGTCGCGCGGCCTTCAGGAACGTGGCCTTCTGATCGGCGGTGAGGTGGTGGATGGCGAAGGCGGAATGGAGGATGTCGATCCGCTGCGGCGCGGGGGCATCCGCAGGGTTGCCGAGGGCCCAGGCCAGCAGGTCGCCCTCCTGCCAGTGGGTGGGGTAGGGCACCGGGCCCAGGGCCTGTTCGGCCAGGGGCAACACCACGGCCGCCAGATCCAGACCGGTGTAGCTGCCGAGGGGCAAACGCCGCAGCAGCGGGGCCAGCAGGGCCAGATCGCCGCAGCCGAGATCCACCATCGCCGGCGCCGCGCCATCGGCCGGGCGTTGCCCCAGCCAGGCCTCGAGGGCCGCCGCCGTGGCCTCGGCCACCTGGCGGTGCTCCATCAGGTTGTGTTCCACGATCGCCCGGTAGGAACTCCACTGCCGATCGAAGAAGTCCATGGCTCTGCCCGGGGGGCACCATCCTGATGGAAGCGGCAACCACCCATGGGCTCCAGCGGTTCTCAGGCGTGCACCCTCTACCTGGTGGTGCTGGGCGGCCGCACCGCCACCAGCCTGATCGAGCTGCACGATGTGCGCTTCGTGGCCGGAGCGAGCCTCGACGCCACGCTCCCGGAGCTGCGGCGCCAGTGGTTCGGGAGGCGTGAGGGCCTCCACCTGGATGCCTACATGGCGGTGCGGGCGGTGGATGGTTGGGCGGTTCGCCTGGGGCGCGAGCCTGCCGCGCCCCGGCCCGAGCGGCTCTGGTTCGTGAACCTGGGCGCCTACCGCCCCGACTCCCTGGCGGAACTCCACCACTTCGGCCTGGTGGTGGCCCGTTCGCCCCAGGCCGCCAAGGCCGCAGCCAAACGCCAGTGGCTGCGGGGGGCGCTGCAGCAGCACAAGGACGATCTGTGCGCTGTGGATGATTGCCTGGCGATCGAGCAGCTGGAGTTGCTGGGTGGCGAGCGCTGGCACGTGCAGCTGGAGCCCCATCCCGAGGCCCTCAGTCAGCCCCAGGTGCCGGATTGGTTCGGCTACCGCCCGATCTGAGCGGCTGGCATGGGCGGCCGGGGGGCTATGGCGGCCAGGGTTTCTGGCGCTGCCGCGGCTGCTGTGCCCCGCGCGGCGTGCTCGCCAATTCT
>RGNC01000180.1 GCA_010029175.1 Synechococcaceae bacterium WB8_1B_136
AGCGGCGGCAACCTGGCCCCGCTGGCGATTCAGGGGCGGCAGCTGCGCGGCACCACGGTGCGCACCCCCGTGGCCTCGGCCCAGGTGAAGAGCGCCCTGATCCTGGCGGCGCTCACGGCTGAGGGCCCCACCAGCGTGATCGAGCCGGTGCAGAGCCGCGACCACACGGAGCGGATGCTGCGGGCCTTCGGCGCCGACCTGAGCGTGGGCAGTGCCGGCGACACGGAGGTCACCATCACCCCCGGCGCCACGCTCCGGGGGCAGGACGTCGTGGTACCGGGCGACATCAGCTCCGCCGCTTTCTGGCTGGTGGCCGGCGCCATCACCCCCGGCGCTGAACTCACCGTGGAAAACGTGGGGCTCAACCCCAGCCGCACCGGCATCCTCGATGTGCTGGAGCAGATGGGGGCCCGCATTGAGGTGCTCAACCGCCGCGATGTGGCCGGCGAACCGGTGGGCGATCTGCGGGTGAGCCATGGCCCGCTGCAGGCCTTCACGATCGGGGCCGAGCTGATCCCCCGCCTGGTGGACGAGATCCCGGTGCTGGCGGTGGCGGCCTGCTGCGCCGAGGGCACCAGCCGCGTCAGCGGAGCGGAGGAACTGCGGGTGAAGGAAACCGATCGGCTGGCGGTGATGGCCCGCCAGCTGGGGGCCATGGGCGCCCGCATCGAGGAGTTCGCCGACGGCATGGCGATCCAGGGCGGCGTTCAGCTCCAGGGCGCCGAGGTGGACAGCGAGACCGATCACCGCGTGGCCATGAGCCTGGCGGTGGCGGCCCAGGTGGCCAGCGGTGCCACCACCCTGCACCGCAGCGAGGCGGCGGCGGTGTCGTACCCCCGCTTCTGGGATGACCTCCAGCGGCTGCAGGCCTGAGGCCAGCGGCTCCCTCGCGCCCCGCAGCACCGCCGATGGCAGCTTCAGCCTGTTCAGCGAGCGCTTCAACGAGGGTTTCCACAGCAGCAGCGGCGCCTACGGCGAGGCCCTCGCCAAGTTCGTGGCACCGGCCCAGCTGGAGCGCTTCAGCCCCGGCAGCCGGCTGCGGGTGGTGGATGTGTGCGTGGGGCTGGGATACAACAGCGCGGCCCTGATCGAGGCGGCGGCCCCGCGGGGCCTCACGCTGGAGTGGGTGGGGCTGGAACTGGATCCCAGACCCCTGGCCCTGGCCCTGGCGGCACCCAGCTTTCGCAGCCTCTGGCAGCACGACACCCTGCAGGTGTTGGAGCAGCTGGGCGATCAGGGCCGCTGGCAAGGCCGCCACGGCCGAGGGCGCTGGTGGATCGGTGATGCGCGCCGCACCCTGCCGCTGCTGGCGTCCGAGCTGAACGGCGCCTGCGATCTGGTGCTGCACGACGCCTTCTCCCCCGGCCACTGCCCTGAGCTCTGGAGCCTGGAGTTCCTCGCCGGCCTCGGGGCCCTACTGAAGCCCGATGGTCGGCTGCTCACCTACTGCGCCGCTGCCGCCGTGCGCAAGGGCCTGCAGCTGGCGGGGCTGCAGCTGGCCAGCATCGGCGGCAGCGCCGAGCAGCCGCGGCAGCGCCGCTGGTGCCAGGGCACCGCCGCCAGCCCCGATCCCCTGCCCACCAGCCCCACCGGCGTGCTGCGGCCCCTCAGCCCGATGGAGCAGGAGCACCTGGCCACCCGGGCCGCCGAGCCCTATCGCGATCCCGATGGCCGGGCTGACGCCCTGGCGATCGCGGCCGCCCGGCAGGAGGCCCAGCGCCACTCCAGCGCCGGCAGTACCAGCGCCTGGCGGCGGCGCTGGGGCCTGGAGGGCACCACCTAGATTCCGGCCCAGTCGTCCGTTGCCCCGATGCTCGCCGTTGCCGTGCTGGCCGCCGGAAAGGGCACCCGGATGAAGAGTGACCTGCCCAAGGTGCTCCAGCCCCTGGCGGGCGCCACCCTGGTGGAGCGGGTGCTGGCCAGCTGCCGGGCCCTCCAGCCCGAGCGCCAGATCCTGATCGTGGGGCACCAGGCCGAGCGGGTGGAGCAATCCCTGGCGGCCCACGGCGGCCTGGAATTCGTGTTGCAGCAGCCCCAGAACGGCACAGGCCACGCCGTGCAGCAACTGCTCGCCCCCCTGCAGGGCTTCCAAGGCGACCTGCTGGTGCTCAATGGCGATGTGCCCCTGCTGCGGGAGCACACCATCCAGACGCTGGTGGAGACGCACCGTGCCAGCGGCGCCGCCGTGACCCTGCTCAGCGCGCGCCTGGCCGATCCCACCGGTTATGGCCGGGTGTTCGCCGATGGCGAGGGCAATGTGTCGGCGATCGTGGAGCACCGCGACTGCACCGACGCCCAGCGCAGCAACGACCTCACCAACGCCGGCATCTACTGCTTCAACTGGTCCAAGCTGGCGGCGGTGCTGCCCCAGCTCAGCAGCGACAACGACCAGGGGGAGCTCTACCTCACCGACACGGTGGCGATGCTCCGCCCGGCCATGCACCTGGAGGTGGCCGATGCCGATGAGATCAACGGCATCAACGACCGGATCCAGCTGGCCCAGTGCGAGGCGGTGATCCAGGAACGGCTGCGGCGCCACTGGATGCGCGAGGGCGTCACCTTCGTGGATCCGGCCAGCTGCACCCTGAGTGATGGCACCCGCTTCGGCCGGGATGTGGTGGTGGAGCCCCAGTGCCACTTCCGCGGCAACACCCGCGTGGGCGATGGCTGTCACATCGGCCCCGGCAGCCTGCTGGAGAACGCGGAGATCGGCCAGGGGGTGGAGATCCTCCACTCCGTGGTGCGCGAGGCCAGCGTGGCCGACCACTGCGCCATCGGCCCCTACGCCCAGCTGCGCCCCGGCACCCAGCTGGGCCCCCAGTGCCGGGTGGGCAACTTCGTGGAGATCAAGCAGAGCCAGATCGGCGCCGGCTCGAAGGTGAACCACCTCAGCTACATCGGCGATGCCGAGCTGGGGGCAGGGGTGAACGTGGGGGCCGGCACGATCACCGCCAACTACGACGGCGTGAACAAGCACCGCACCGTGATCGGCGCGGGCAGCAAGACTGGGGCCAACAGCGTGCTGGTAGCGCCGATCAACCTGGGCGCCAACGTGACCGTGGCCGCTGGTTCCACCCTCACCAAGGATGTGCCCGCCGGGGCGCTGGCCCTGGGTCGCGCCCGGCAGCTGGTGAAGGAGAACTGGCAGCCGCCCAGCCGCACCTGAACAGCGGCGGCGGCCTGCCCATCAACGGCCGGCCGGCAGCCCGGGCTCCAGCGCTGCCGCCAGCAGGGGCAGCAGCCGCTCCAGGGCCACGCCGCGGCTGGCCTTGAGCAACAGCTGATCTCCCGGCTGCAGCCACTGCCGCAGGGGCTCCAGCGCCTGTTCGGGGGTGGACACCAGGGCCAACCGCTCCAGCCCCGCGGCGGCCTCCACCATGGCCTGCCCCTCGGGGCCAGCATCCACGATCACCAGACCATCCAGGCCCAGCTGGGCGGCCCGCTCGGCCACCTGGCGATGCAGCGCCAGGCTCTGATCGCCGAGCTCCAGCATCGTGCCCAGCACGGCGAAGTGGCGACTCGGCTGGCGATCGAGCAGGGCCAGTGCCGCCAATACGGCTTCCGGAGAGGCGTTGTAGGTCTCGTCGAGCACCACAACCTCGCCGATCGGAACACGACGGCTCCGGCCACCCGGCAGAGCGACCTGCAACGGCTCCAGCTGTGGCAGATTCAGACCCAGCTCCCTGGCAACGGCCAGGGCCAGCAACAGGTTGCGGGCGTTGTGTTCACCCTCCAGCGGCAAGCTGAAGCAGGTGCCCTGCACCGTGATCGTGCCGGCAGGGGCATCGAGCAGACCGATCAGATCCGCCCGATCCGCCC
>RGNC01000019.1 GCA_010029175.1 Synechococcaceae bacterium WB8_1B_136
GATGCGGTAGCAGCGGCCCTTGTAGAAGTCGAGGTCGGTGAGGAGCTCGGACCACACGGTGGACCAGGTGCCGGTGGAGGACTCAGCGGCCACAGCGGCAGCCACTTCCTCGCGGGGCACACCTTCCTGGCCGGTGCACTTGAAGCAAGCCAGCAGGTCGGAATCGAGGGGAACGTAGTCAGGAGTCCAATACGTGTCGCGGTACTCCTTAACCCCAGCGTCGTACTTCTTTGCCATGGAGAATCTCCGGGTGGGTTCTGGGAAACAGGTCAGAGGATTGAGCGGCCGTCAACGGCGCGCATCAGGCCTCAGTCCTTGGAACCCACGAAGCCGGCGCTGCTGTTCAGAGCAGGCTCCACCTCGCGGTGGGGGCGAGCAATGATGTGGGCGGCCACCAGGCCATCGCCCACGCGCTCGCAGGCATCGGCACCGGCGCGAACGGCAGCGTTCACGGCGCCGGTTTCGCCACGGACCAGAACGGTCACGTAACCGCCGCCCACAAACTCACGACCGATCAGGCGCACTTCGGCGGCCTTGGTCATGGCGTCAGCGGCTTCGATCGCGGGAACCAGGCCCCGGGTCTCGATCATGCCGAGGGCGATGCCCATGGTTTCGTTAGCCATTACCTGCTCCTGGAGGAGGGGTGGAATGTTCGCCTGCAACCATGGTCGCCAGCCGATCCCTACGTCAAGCCATTGGCTCCCCTCTGTCCATCACCGTCTTTGCACCCACTGATAAGACGCCCTCATCAGTGCCACACAAAACTTTGGGGATGCTTGTCAGGTCGGCCTCAGGCCCTCCCGGATTTGGTTAACGCGGGCACCGACGCTCAGAGCGGATCCGCTTCCGCCACGTAGGCCACGCCTCCGTAGTAGTCGAGCAGGGGTTGGATGCCCTCCCGCAGCTTCGGCAGGATCTGGGGTTCGCAGAACACGATCACGTGGGCGTTCGCCCCGAGGCCGCTGAAATCCATGGCGTCCGACACCGAGCCATGGGGGCCCCGGCCGGTGACGTGCTTCATCACGGAGTAGCCCGGGGCTCCGGCGGCATCGATGGCTTCGATCACCGCATCCAGTTCCCGCTCGCTCAGGATCAGGTCGACGCGTTTCATCCGTTCAGCCTCCAGGGGCAATCAGTTTGTTGACCAGGGCCATGTACAGGGGGATCCCCACAATGATGTTGAAGGGGAAGGTGACCCCCAGGGCTGTGGAGATGTAGAGGCTGGGGTTGGCCTCCGGCACGGTCATGCGCATGGCCGCCGGAACCGCGATGTAGGAGGCACTGGCGCAGAGCACCACAAACAGCAGGGCGTCCCCCGGCGACAGCCCCAGCCCCCTGGCGATCAGCGCTCCGATCAGGGCATTCAGCAGTGGCATCAACACCGAGAAGCCGATCAGAAAGGCCCCCGCCCGCCGCAGGTCGTTGATGCGCTGCGCCGCCACGATGCCCATGTCGAGCAGGAAGAAACTCAGGGCCCCGTAGAACAGCTTGTCGGTGAAGGGGAGCATCTTCTCGGCGCTGTGGGGGCTGTAGGCCGACACCAGCACCCCGATCAGCAGGCTGCCCACCAGCAGAAACACCGAGCTGTTGAGGAAGGCCTCGTTGAGCACCGTGCCCCACTGCATCCCCTTGGCCCCCGGCCGCTGCTGTTGTTGCGGCGCCGCCAGCCTCACCAACAGCAACCCCACGATGATCGCCGGCGACTCCATCAGCGCCAGCGCCGCCACCATGAAGCCATCGAAGTGCTGGTTCTGGTTTTCCAGAAAGCTCTCGGCTGTGATGAATGTCACGGCGCTGATGGAGCCGTAGGTGGCGGCAATGGCGGCGGCATTGAAGCCGTCGAGCTTGAGCCGCAGCATGGCGAAGCTGTAGACGGGCACCAGCAGAGACATCAGCACCGCCGCCCCGAGGGTGGGCAACACCTGACCCCCTAGGCCGCTGTGGGCCAGCTCCAGCCCCCCCTTGAAGCCGATGGCCAGGAGCAGATAGAGGGAGAACAGCTTCGGCAGCGGCGCGGGGATCTCCAGATCGGAGCCCACCAGTACGGCGATCACGCCGAGGAAGAAGAACAGAACCGGCGGTGTGAGCAGGTTCTGCAGGACCAGGCTGGTCTCCATGGATCGCCCGCCACCAGCAGTTCCCTGCACCCTACGGGTCTGGGCCTGGCTTGTCTGTCGTCGCACACATCAGGCAACCCAGCCTTGTCTCCCCCCGGCGCCATGCCTACGGTTTCGGCACGGCAGGCAACCCTGGAGTTTTCCGGGGTGGAATGTTCAGCCCAGCCTGCCTTTCCCGTCTGGCTGCCAGCCGTTCGCCACAATGGCCGTCCCTGGTGTGGGACGTGTGCAACGGCCGGTGTTGGTGATCGCCAGTGGCAACGCTTACAAAGTGGCCGAGATCGGGGCGATGCTCGACGCGGTGGAGCTGGAGCTGCGCCAGCAGCCCGGCGGCCTGGAGATTGAGGAAACCGGCAGCACCTACCTGGAGAATGCGCGCCTCAAGGCGGAAACCGTGGCCCGGCTCACCGGCCACTGGGCCCTGGCCGACGACTCGGGCCTGGAGGTGGATGCCCTGGGGGGAGCCCCCGGCCTGTATTCCGCCCGCTACGCCCCCACCGACCACGAACGCATCCATCGGCTGCTGCGGGAACTGGGCCCCACGCCCTACCGCAGTGCCAGCTTCAACAGCGCCATGGCCCTGGCCGATCCCGGGGGCACCACGGTGCTGGAGGCCGAGGGCATCTGCCGCGGCGAGATCCTCACGGCCCCGCAGGGCCATGGCGGCGGTTACGACCCGATCTTCTGGGTGCGGGAGGCCGGCATGACCTATGCCGCCATGCCCGGGCACCTCAAGGACAAGCTGGGCAGTCGCGGCAAGGCGGCCCGCGCCCTGGCTCCTCAACTCAAGCGGTTGCTGGGGCTGGGTTAGGCGCTAGCCCACAGCCCCTCAGCCCAGGGCGCGTCGGTTGACGTGGTCCACCGCCCGCATGGCCGCCGCCGCGGCCTCCTCCACGTCGCCTTCGCGCCCCGCCAGGGTGAGACGCCCGAAGGCCCCCACCGCCTTCACATCCACGATGGTGATGTTGCTGGCCTTCTCCGCTTCGTTGGCGGCGATCAACACGTAGCCGGCCGGTTCTGTTTCGAGGATGAACATGCTCATGCCGGCCTGGATCATCGAACCGCGCCGGTTCTGGCGGTTGATCAGCACCGCATGGTCGGGCGTGATGGCGCGGATGATCTCGGTCCAGCTCACGGTGCAGCGGCTGCGCTGCTCCACCGTGCTGCCGATGGCCTCCAGCACCACGTCGCCGGAGTGGAGCACATTGCTCTGGTCGCGGTGGTAGAGGGCCAGGGAGCCGAAGGCCCGCTCCACGATCATCTGGCCCAGGCGCACGGTGCTGGCCTTGAGGGCGATGTCGGTGACGCGGTGCACCGCCATCCCCGGCGACACCTCCAGCCAGAGGCAGGCATCGCCAGGGATCGGCAGGAAGCCCTGGCTCACCGTGCCCATGTAGGCCGCCAGCTGGGGCTGGAGCGAATCGAGAAACACATAGGTGCGCAGCTCGATCGACTGCACCTGGCTGCTCTGGCGCGACAGCCGGGCCCCTTCGCTGTCGGTGGTGATCACACAGCTGGCCGCCGACGGCGAGGGGCTGCTCACCACCTCGGTGCCGGTGATCTGGACACCGCCTGGCCGCCGCATCCCCTGCGATTCAGCTCGGGTGGCAGACCGTGATGCTCGTCGCTCCATGCCGGGCTGCCTTCGCGATTCCTGGCGGATGGAGTGGGGGGATCTTACCGCTCGTGGGTTCCGCCTCCCCGGTCGGGGCTGAGCCCCTTGCCGGCAGCGGCGCAGCCGGTACCTTGCAGCACAGCCAATGTCCCTGCCCCTGTGGCCACCAAGCGCTCTGCCCCGCCAGCTCCTGCCGCTGCCGACGCCCCTGGCTCGAGCCTGAGTTCCGATCAGGCCCTGGCCCTGGTGGGGATGGGGATGATGCGCAAGCTGGCCGAGGGTGGCGAGCTCCCCTGGCGGTGGAGCGACGCCGAAGACGGCGGCAGCTGCGATGTGAACGGCCTGCGCCAGCGGCTTGAACTCACGGATCTGGCCCTGCGCACCGGCGCTCCCCTGAGCACGGCTGAGGTGACCTACCTGATGGGGGCGCGCCCCGGTGGTGCCGTGGTGGAGCGCGGCGGCCTGCGGGCCACCCGGGTGAGCCGCAACGTCTGGAAGCTGAGCCAGGGGCGGGGCAGCTCGGCGGAGGTGAGCAGCTTCAACAGCTTCAACGACGGCCGGCGCCGCTTCGCTTGACGCGCCTGCAGCCCCGGGTCAGGGCAGTTCCCCACCGGTGCTGATTTCCCGCTCCCAGGCCGCCATCAGCTGGTCTCTCAGCCAGCCGGCCTGGAGCAGTGCCGCATCCAGCCCACTCCACCAGTTGATCAACGCCACCGGCACCGGCATGGCGTTGCACTCCAGTTCAAACGACTGAATCCCGTTCTGCGGGTCGGCCAGCACCGTGAGGGTGAACTCCAGCACCCCCTGCTGCCACGGATGCAGGGTCACGGTGGTCACCTGCCCGATGTCGATCGTCCACCACGGCCCCGGCGGTGCCGCCCGCGGCATCCCCGCAGGGGGATCGAGCTTCGCCCAACCGCGCTGCACCAGCTGGGAAAGCAGGTCGTTGAGGCTGGAGCGCATGGGGCTCCCTCCGCCGCTGTGGCTCTGTCCTGGCACTGGTGCGGGCCCCGCCGCAAGGGAGCCGTCTCAGGAACACCGCCGGCCGATCGCCTCGCTTCAACCCGTTCAACCTGTTTGATCAGTTTCTCTTGCCGCGCAGATAGGCAATGCCTCTGTCCGTGGCTCCCCAATCGGGGCGGCCGGTTTTTTACCGTTCACGCCACGTCGGAGGTTCGTCGCCCAGATCCATGGCTGGCCGGCGGTTCCAACGGTTTCTCCGTTGCCTGTACCCCCTGATTGCCGATGACCGTTTCCCTGATTGAGACGGCCTGGTTGGTGCCCCTCTATCCCCTGGTGGGGGCACTGATGAGCCTGCTGTGGTCGCCAGGGTTGATCTCCCGCACCGGGCCTCGCCCGTCGGGCTACATCAACCTGCTGATGGTGACCATCGCCTTCGGCCACAGCCTGTTGGCCCTGGTGGGCCTGCACAGCAATTCCGCTGCCGGCGCCGCTGCCCTCTACGCCCCGCCCAGCTTCCACTGGACCTGGCTCGACACGGCCGGCCTGCGCATCGGTTTCGATGGGCTGGTCACGGAGCCGGCGTTGATCGCCATGACCGTGATCACCGGCCTGCATGTGCTGGTGCAGATCTATTCGATCGGCTATCTGGAGATGGACTGGGGCTGGCCGCGCTTCTTCGGCAGCCTCAGCTTTTTTGAATCGGGCCTCTGCGGCCTGGTGCTCACCGATTCGGTGTTCTTCAGCTACGTGCTGCTGGAGTTGCTCACCGTGGGCACCTACATCATTGTTGGCACCTGGTACAACCAGAGCCTGGTGGTGAAGGGGGCCCGCGATGCCTTCCTCACCAAGCGCATCGGCGACCTGGTGCTGCTGGCCGGTGTGATCGCCCTGCTGCCGGTCACCGGCACCTGGAACTTCCATGGCCTGCAGGCCTGGGCCGCCGAGCTCACCAACAACGGCCAGCCCCTGCCGGCCGGATTCCAGCTGATTCTGCTGGCCCTGATCGCCGGCCCCATGGGCAAGTGTGCCCAGATTCCCCTGCACCTCTGGCTGGATGAGGCGATGGAGAGTCCGCTGCCCTCCACGGTGCTGCGCAACTCGGTGGTGGTGATCGGTGGCGCCTGGGTGCTGTTGCGGCTGGAGCCGCTGATTGCGCTCAGCCCCCTGGTGCAGGGGGTGCTGGTGGTGGTGGGCGGCACCACCGCCCTGGTGGCGGCCCTGATCGCCCTGGGGCAGGTGGATGTGAAGCGTGCCATGAGCTTCCTGGTGAGCAGCTGGCTCGGGCTGCTGTTCGTGGCCGTGGGCCTGGGGGGCATCACGGTTGCCGACCACCTGCTGCTGGTGTATCCGCTGCCGATGGCCCTGATGCTGATGGCGGTGGGCACGGTGGTGATCAGCAACGTGACCCAGGACCTCACCCAGCTCGGGGGGCTGTGGAGCCGCCGGCCGCTGGTGGGGATGGCCTTCCTGGTGGGGGCCGCCGCGTTGATGGGTCTGCCCCCCTTCGGTGGTTTCGCCGCCCTGCGGGAGCTGCTGCAGCTGGCGGCCGGCAGCGACCTGCCGCTGGTGCTGGGGGGACTGGTGTTGATCACCAACGCCCTGCTCAGTGCCTCCCTGATGCGGGTGTTCGGCCTGATCTGGGGCGGTCGCCCCAGCCCGTTCACCGTCCGTTCAGCCGAGGTGCTGTGGCTGATGGTGCTGCCCACCCTGCTGCTGATGGGCCTGGTGTTGCACATCCCCCAGCTGCTGGTGCAGATCGGCGTGTATCCGCTTTCGCCCCTGCCCGGCTGGGGCCCCCTGGGCTGGCCGTTGCTGCTGTCCACCCTGCTGGGCGCCGGCAGCTCCGCCTGGTTCTATCTGCGCCCCCACCCCCTGGCCGAACTGCCCTCAGGCCTGGGCGGGATCCAGCACTGGCTGGCGGAGGACATGCACACCGAGGCCTTCTATCACCGCACCGTGGTGGCCCTGGTGGTGCGACTGGCTCGCTTCAGTGCCTGGAGTGACAGCCAGCTGGTGGATGGCTTCAGCAGTGGCACCGGTGAGGTGGCCCTGGAGGGTGCCCGTCGCCTCAGCCTCACCACCTCCGGCCGCTCCCAGGCCTATGCCCTCTCGCTCGTGCTTGGCGTGCTGCTGATGGCCGCCTGGTTGCTCGCCCGCTGATCGCCTCGCCATGTTGTTGCTCGCTCTTCTTCTGATCCCGCTGCTGGCGGGGGTGGCCCTGCCCCTGCTCCCGGTGGCTTCCGCCTGGGTGCGCCGCGGGGCCCTGGGGGCTGCACTGCTGCAGTTGGCCACTGGCTTCTGGCTGTGGCGCCATCCGCCCGCCGATCTCTCGCTCAGCTGGCTGCCCCGCCTGGGCCTGCGGCTTGAGCTGGGGCTCGATGGGGTGTCGCTGCCGATGGTGCTGTTGGCCGCTCTGCTCACCGCCATGGCGGTGTTGGCCTCACCGGGCGATCAGAGCCGCCCGCGGCTGTTCTATCCCCTGCTGCTGGCCACGAATCTGGGCCTGATGGGCTCGTTCCTGGCCCGCAATGCCCTGCTGTTTCTGCTGGCCTACGAGCTGATCTTGATCCCCACCACCCTGCTGGTGGCGATCTGGGGCGGCGAGCGGCGGGCCGGGGCGGCCATCCGTTTTCTGGTCTATGGGGCCGTGTCTGGCGTTGCCCTGCTGGCGGCGGTGCTGGCCTTCGGCTGGCTGAATCCCGGCGGACTGGATTTCAGCTTCGCGGCCCTCGCCAGCCACGGCCTCTCCGAGGCCCAGCAGCGCTGGTTGCTGGCGCTGGTGCTGCTGGCCTTCGGCCTCAAGTTGCCCGTGGTGCCGTTGCATGGCTGGCAGCCTCTCACCTACAGCCAGGCCCCCACACCGGTGGCGATGCTGCTGGCCGGGGCTGTGTCGAAGCTGGGGGCCTACGGGCTGCTGCGCTTCGGCGTGGACTTTCTGCCCGATGCCTGGACCGCCTGGTCGCCCTGGATTGCCGCCGCCGGTGCCATCAGCGCCATCTACGGCGCCCTCAATGCCATCGCCCAGCTGGACATGCGCCGGCTGGTGGCCTACAGCTCCCTCGGCCACATGGGCATGCTGCTGCTGGCCCTGGCCGCCGCCACTCCGCTGAGCCTGCAGGGGGTGATCGCCCAGATGCTGGCCCACGGCCTGATCATCGCCCTGCTGTTCTGCCTTGTGGGGATGATCGAGGCCAAGACCGGCACCGCGGCCATCCCCGAACTCTCCGGTCTGCTCAATGCCCAGCGCGGGTTGCCCTTCACCCTGGGCCTGATGCTGCTGGCGCTGATGGCCGCCGCCGGTGTTCCAGGCCTGGCGGGCTTCGTGGCCGAACTGCTGGTGTTCGAGGGCAGTTGGGTGGCCTTCCCCTGGCCCACCCTGGTGTGCCTGGTGGCCTCTGGCCTCACGGCCGTCTACGCCGTGCGCCTGTTCAACCGCGTGGGCTTCGGTCGCCTGGATAACGCCCGCGCCAACTGGGCCGGCACCAGTTGGGCCGAGCGAACACCCGCCCTGGTGCTCTCGGCCCTGGTGCTGCTGGCGGGGCTGTGGCCCGGAGCCCTCACCGGTTTCAGCGAGGCCACCACCGCCAGCCTGGCCCTGCGCAGCAGTGAGGCGGTCACGGTGATCGCCCTGGCTCCCACCAACGCCCACTCCGCCGAGCTCCCCGCATGACCGCCACCACCGCTCCACAGCCCACCAAGGCGCCGCTGATTCCCCCCTCCACCCACCGCTACGCCGATGTGATCCATCGGCTCGAGGCCGGCGGCTCGATGCTGCCGGACACGCCCGAAAACCTCCAGCAGATCATCGGCATCTACAAGGCCTATGCCGTGCCGATGGACTTCTATTGGCGCGACCTGCTCTACATCGCCGAGCGGGTGTTTCTCAATCCGCTGCCGGCCTTCAAGTACTTCATCTCCCAGGAGTATCTGGATCGGCCCAACAGCTACGCCGGTGAGCAGTCGCAGCTGCGCATCTGGCGCGGCACCGAGAAGGCCCATCCCGAGCTGCTGGCGTTCATGGAGCGCGGCGAAACCCGCCGCATGCCCAAGCTGCTGCATCACCTCTGGCACGACCGGGTGAACATGGAGTTCGCCGAGGCCTGCATGCAGGCCATGTTCTGGCACCAGGGCATGGGCGGTCGCTTCAACGACTACCTCGCGAGCGATGCCTACAAGGCCAACGCCGATCGGGCGATCAAGGCCTATTTCAAGGGCAATCCCCTGATGCTGGGGCTGTACAAGTTGTTCCCGGAGATGTTCCTGGAGCAGGTTCGCCAACTGAGCTACTACGCCAACCTCGGCCTGTTCTGGGAGGTGATGGCGCCGGTGTTCTTCGAGATGAGCGACATCTACGACGAAGGCGGCTTCAAGGGCGTTCCGGATGCCATGAACTTCCTGGTGAACGGCATCTTCGCCGTGGCCTGCTTTGAGATCATTCCCAAGAGCGAGGGCTTCACCTGGCTCTATGAAGCGGCCCTGCCCTATGTGGAGGCGGTGTTCTATCGCACCTCTCCCTTCCGTGGCACCAAGAGCTACAACGCCCAGGCGGGCCAGGTGCCGGCCGATCAGGCTGATTTCCACTACGGCATCCTCTATGCCGACGTGTATCCGGTGGGATCGGCGGGCATTCCGCCCACCCTGCTGATGCAGGACATGCTCCATTTCCTGCCCCCCTATCTGCAGCAGATCTACCGCCAGCACAGGCGCGGTGAGGAGGACCAGCTGATTCAGCTGGGCATCACCTTCCAGCGCTCGATGTACAACGTGACCTCGGCGGTGATCCAGGCCCTGCGTTGCGCCCTGCTCTATCCGCTCGACGACACCGACCCGGAACATCTGCTGGCCAATCGCCGCTTTTTTGAAGCGCAGATGGATCGCTTCCTCCGGCCGGAAGCCCGCCTCACCGACATCCAGAACCAAGACTACCGCTGATGGCCACGATTCTCGACACCGCCGCCGGCGCCGGCTGCTTCAACACCCTGCTCGCGGCGGTCGATGCCGCCGGTCTGCGCACAGCCCTGGAGGGCGAGGGCCCCTTCACGGTGCTCGCACCGGTGGATGAGGCCTTCGCGGCCCTGCCCCCCGGCACGGTGCAGACCCTGGTGGACAACCCACCGCAACTGGCCCGCATCCTCAAGTTTCACGTCATCGCCGGGGCTCTCTCTCGCGAGGTGCTCACGGCCCGGCCCCAGTGGGACAGCCTGGAGGGCGCTCCGATTCCGATCCGCCGCAGCGAACCCTTTGAGGTGAAGAACGCCACGGTGGTGCAGGCCGACATCCACTGCGACAACGGCGTGGTGCATGTGATCAACCGCGTGATCCTGCCGGGCTGATTGCCGTGCCCTCCTCGCTGCTCACCACCCTGCTGCTGTTGCTGGTGGGTGTGCTGGTGGCGCGGATCACGGCGGCACGGCTGGCCCGCTGGGCCGTGCCCGCCATCGTGCTGGAACTGCTGGTGGGTTTCCTGCTCGGCAACAGCCTGGTGCCGTTCGAACGCATCCAGCCCCTGGCCGGCATCACCGAACTGGGGGTGTTGGCGCTCTTCTTCCAGGTGGGCCTGGAGGTGCGCGGTGGCTTGCTGGGGTCCAGGCCGGTTGCTGTGCTGCGCACCGTGCTCCTCTCGGCACTGACGCCCCTGCTGGCCTGGTGGCCGCTGCAGCAGCTGTTCGGGTTGTCGCCGGCCGCCACGCTGCTGGGGGTGGCGGTTCTCAGTGCCACCGGCACGGGGGTCACCCTGCGCAGCCTCTCCCAGGCGGGCGCCCTGCACACCCCTTCCGGTGCCTTGCTGGTGGGGGTCTCCGTGCTCGACGACCTGCCGGCCATCGCCCTGCTCACGGCGGCGATGCTGCTGGGGCCCGCCGGCTCCACAGCCGGAGCCATCGGCGGCCTGGGTCCGCTGCTGGGGGTGGCCGTGGTGCTGGCCAGCTTTCCCGCTGCGCGCTGGTGGTTGCGCCGCCGCGGCGTCTGGCAGCCCACGCCCCTGGGGATGCTGCTGCTGCTGATCGGCTGCAGCTGGCTGGGGGAGCTGGCCGGGCTCACCAGCCTGCTCGGGGCCCTGTGGGGCGGCGTGCTGTTCAACCGCCTCGCTCCCATGCGCCCTGACGGCCCTGAGGCCCGCGCCCTGTCCAGCACCCTGGCGCTGCTGTCGGAGGTGTTTCTGCCCCTCTACTTCCTCAGTGTGGGCATGCGGGTGCAGGCAGCCAGCCTGCTGCAGCCCTCGGCCTGGGGCATGGCGGCCGTGCTGATGCTGCTGGCGATCGCCTGCAAGCTGATCTGTGCCCTGGGGGTGAGCCGTGCCGATCAGGCGGCGGGCGTGGATCGCTGGGTGGTGGTGATGGGGCTGATGCCCCGTGGCTTGCCGGGCCTGGTGTTCGCCACCAGTGCCCAGGCGGCTGGCTTGATCGATGCGGTGCAGTTCTCCGCCCTGGTGCTGATGGTGAGCGGCACCACCGTGCTGGGGTTGCTGCTGCTCAGCCGCCGCCTGGTGGCCCTCGGCTCCTCGATGGCCGGGCCGCCATCAGCTGGGCCGTGACTGCGGCCTGGCTTTGTACCCCATCCCGGTGCGATCGGCCCGGAGGATGCCAGCCTGTGGGATGGTCGTCGTTGACCGGGCTTGACCTGTCCCTCCTGCGGTGGCCGCCTGGTCACCAAGACCGCTGACCATCCCCCACGGCTGATCTGCAGTGATTGCGGGCGTGGGTTGCCCCAGTCGGATCTCACGCCGCTGCCGGTGCTGCTGGATCGTCACTGGGCGGGTCTGCTGGCCCTGCTGCTGTTGATCGCCACTCCGCTGCTGTTGATGACCCTTGGGCCCTGGTCGGAGCTGCAGCCCCACCGCCGGCAGGATCACCCGCTGCTGCGGCATCGCATGGTCGTGGCGCCGCTGCACCGTCGTCAGCGCTGATGCTTGCGGCGGCGCAGCCAGCGCAGCCCGAGCCAGCACCCGGCCCCGGCCAGAATCAGCAGCAGCGCGTCGCGCACCAGGGTGGTGAGCACACCCAGCCCGTCGATCACTGCCCGGTAGTTCGCCCCCAGGGCTGCGCCCGCCAGGGTGAGGGCCAGCACCCAGATCAGGCTGCCGGCAGTGGTCCAGAACAGGAACGATCCCTGGGGCATCAGCTCAATGCCGGCCGGCAGCGAAACGAACGGCCGGATGCCGGGCACGATCCTTCCCCAGAACACCACCGCCGTGCCGTGCCGGGCGAACCAGCGCCGGCTGGTGGCGAGATCTGAGGCTCGCAATCCCAGCCAGCGGCCTCGACGGCTGAGCCAGTGCTCGAGGTGCTCTTCATTCACCAGACGCCCGATCCCGTACCAGAACCAGGCTCCGAGCACGGTGCCCGAGAGGCCCGCCAGGATCACCGGCAGCAGCTGGAGTTTCTGCTGTTGCACCAGAAAGCCCGCCAGGGGCATCACCAGTTCACTGGGAATCGGAGGAATCAGGTTCTCCAGCAGCAGGGCCAGGGCAATCAGCCCGTAGCCCCGCCAGGGGTTGAGCTCCACCGCCGTGGTGATGGCCTCGATCAGGCGGGCGGCGAGGGCGTCAAGCGTCACTCAGCTGTCAGCCTGGGCGTGGCGGCGCCACAGTCTCCAGAGCTTCTCCAGTTCGAGGTAGAGGAACAGGAGCAGGCTGAAACCAACGCAGATCAGCAGTTCCTGGCCGCTGAGGGGTTGGGTGCCGAAGAACTTCGCCAGGAAGGGCACATAGAGCAGCAGCAGCTGCAGCCCGGAGGTGAGCACCACGGCCCAGATCAGCCACGGATTGGAGAAGGGGGCCACCTGGATCAGGGGCAGGTCGCTGCGGGCCGAGAGGGCATGGCCCATCTGCGCCAGGCACAGGGTGGTGAACACCATTGTCTTCCAGTGGTCGCGGCTGTGGTCCGCGGCGTAGAGCATCAGGGCGATCACGATCACGGCGAACACCACGCCGATGCGCAGGATGTAGCTGCCGATGCCGCGGGCGAAGATCGATTCGCCGGGTTCCGCCGGTGCCCGCTGCATCAGTCCCGCCTCGCCGGGCTCCAGGGCCAGGGCCAGGGCGGGCACCCCGTCGGTGACGAGGTTCATCCACAGAATCTGCAGCGGGGTCATCGGCACGCCCACCAGCCCCAGCAGCGGCGCTGAGGCGATGGTGATCAGCTCGCCCACATTGCTGCCGAGGATGTATTTCACGAAGCGGCGGATGTTGGCGTACACCAGCCGCCCTTCCTCCACGGCGTTCACGATCGTGGCGAAGTTGTCGTCGAGCAGCACCATGTCGGCCGCTTCCTTGCTCACCTCGGTGCCGGTGATGCCCATGGCCACGCCGATGTGGGCCTGCTTGAGGGCGGGCGCGTCGTTCACGCCGTCGCCGGTCATGGCCACGATCTGCCCGTTGGCCTGCAGGGCCTTCACGATGCGCAGCTTCTGATCGGGGGGCACCCGGGCGTAGACGCTGCAGCGGGCCACCGCCTCCCGTAGGGCCGGCTCCTCCATCCTCTCCAGCTCCCGGCCGAGGATCACCTCGCCGTCGCTGCTGGTGAGGCCGATGGCGCTGCCGATCGCCCGGGCGGTGAGGGGATGGTCGCCGGTGATCATCACCGGCCGGATGCCGGCCTGGCGGCAGGTGGCCACCGCCTGGGCCACTTCGGGCCGGGCGGGATCGAGCTGGGCCATCAGCCCGAGCAGCACCTGGCCATGGAGCTCCTGGTCGGTGCTGTGGTGGTGGGGGGCGCAGGCGAAGGCCAGCACCCGCAGCCCTGAGGCGGCCAGCTGGCGGGCCTGCTCCAGCCACCACTGCCGCTGAAGCTCACTGAGGCCGGTCACGCCGGAGCCATCGATCCAGCGGTCGCACAGGCCGATGATCACTTCGGGGGCTCCCTTGCTGATCAGCAGCTGAGCCGAGCCAGCGGCGCTGCTGCCGAGCGGGGCCTGCAGTTCGCCGTGGGGATCGTCGATCCACACCGCCATCAGCTGGCGCTCGGAACTGAAGGGGATTTCGGCGGCGCGGCGGAAGTGGCTGCGCAGGGCAAAGTCGTCGATGCCGGCCTTCATGGCCACCACCGAGAGGGCCCCTTCGGTGGGATCGCCGAGGATCTCCCAGCTGCCGTCGGCCTGTTGCTTGTGTTCGGCGTCGCTGCAGAGCACGCCGGTCTGGAGCAGCAGGGTGCGGGCGCCACTGGCGCTGCCGGGGTTGGCCCCTTCGGGCCCCGCCAGGGCGGCCGCTTCCATGCGGCCGCTGGGGTCGTAGCCCTGGCCGGTCACGGCCACCCGCTCGGTGCCGACCCGCAACTCCTGCACCACCTGGCGGTTCTGGGTGAGGGTGCCGGTCTTGTCGGAGCAGATCACAGTGACCGACCCCAGGCCTTCCACCGCCGGCAGGCGACGGATCAGGGCGGCCCGCTTCACCATCCGCTGGGTGCCGATCGCCAGGGTGACGGTGATCACCGCCGGCAGGCCCTCGGGCACGATCGCCACCGCCATCGACAGCGACACCTCCAGCAGGTTGAGCGGCTCCTGGCCGAGCAGCAGACCCAGCACCACCACCACCGCCACCAGGCCCAGGGCGCTGAGCACCAGCACCTTGGCCAGGCCATCGAGGCGCTCCTGCAGCGGGGTGTTCTCGCCGCCGGCCGTGTTGATCAGCGCGGCGATCTGACCCAGTTCGGTGGCCATGCCGGTGCTGGTCACCAGCGCCACACCGCGGCCCCGCACCACCTCCGTGCCCTGGAACAGGCAGTTCTGCCGCTCCAGCACCGGCGTGCTCTCCTCCAGCAGCAGATCCGCCTGCTTGAACACCGCCTCCGCTTCGCCGGTGAGGGCGGCCTCGCGCACACCGAGATCGGCCACCTCCAGCAGGCGGGCATCGGCGGGCACCCGATCTCCCGCCTCCAGCCGGATCAGATCGCCGGGCACCAGCTGCTCGCTGTTGATCCGTTGCCACTGGCCGTCGCGGCGCACCTGCACCAGCGGCTGGGCCATGTCCCGCAGGGCCAGCAGCGCCTGCTGGGCCTTGCTCTCCTGCAGGTAGCCCAGCAGGCCGTTGAGCACCACGATCACCAGGATGGCAATGGCATCCTTGGGGAACTCCTGCTGGTGCAGGGAGACGGCCCCCGACACGGCGGCCACCGCCAGCAGCATGAGCAGCATCACGTTGCTGAACTGATCCCAGAGGATCTGCCAGGTGCTGCGGCCTGCCGCCAGTTCCAGCTTGTTCAGGCCGCCCCGGGCCAGTCGTTCCGACACCTGGGCGGTGGTGAGTCCATCCGCTCCGGCTTCCAGGCGCTGCAGGCAATCGGTGCTGGGCAGGCTGTGCCAGGCAGGGCCGGGGAGAGGGCTCACAGGAGCGGCTTCAAGTCGCGTCAGACGTTAGGGGGGGTCTGGGCCAGGCTGGGGCGTGATGGCCGCGGCTGGCCTCAGGCCACCGGTTCGGTCTGCACCCGTTTCCAGCCCGCCAGCACCCCCAGGATGTCGGCGGCGCTCACCAGGCCCACGAAGGCACCGAACTCATCCACCACCACCCGCACGGAGGTCTTGTCGCCGCGGCGGAAGGTGGTGAGCAGGCGGTCGGCCCGGATCATCTCCGGCACGAACTGGGGGGGATCACAGAGCTCACTCACCTGGCGATGGCCGTTGCCGCGCAGCAGTTCGGTGAGGGCCTCTTCACGGCTCTGCACCCCCAGCACCTGATCCACCTCATCGCCCAGCACCACCCACCAGGCATCCTCGGGGGCGGCGATGATCTCGGCGCGGGCCTCATCCAGGCTGATGCCACCCGGCAGAGAGGGGGTCGCCACCCGCGACACCATCAGATCGCGGGCCGTGAGGTCGTTGAGGGCAAACACCTTGCCGATCATGGCGGCCTCATCCGCCTCGATCTGCCCCTGCTGCGACCCCAGCCGCGCCATCAGGTGAATCTCCCGCTCGTTGGTGGTGAGCTCGGCCTCGGCGGTGATGGCGGGCATCACCGCTTCCAGCAGCTTCAGCAGGGGGAGCGTGATCCGCTCCAGCACCAGCAGGACCCGGGCGGAAACCAGGGCGATGGGCATGGCGAAGCTGTTGCCCACCGTTTTCGGGAGGATCTCGGCGAACAGGATCACCACCAGGGTGAACAGCACGTTGAACACCGCTAGCCCCAATGCTCCACCGAAGTGCTCACCGGAGCCGCCCTCACCGTGGAACACCCCGTCGGCATGGCTGCCCAGCACCATCGATCCCGAGATGTTGAAGAGGTTGTTGGCCACCACCAGCAGCGCCAGGGCCCGCCCGGGCCGCGCTTTGATGCGCTCCAGGGCCCGGGCACCGGGGATGCGTTGCTGGGTGAGGGTGTGCACCTGAATCGGGCTCACGGTGAGGATCGCGGCCTCCACACCCGTGGCGATTGCCGAGCCCACCAGGATCACTGCCGCCATCACGATCAACACCAGGATCGGGTTCATGGGCGGGGCTGAGCACTCCTCATCGAGCGGACCATACCTACGGTTGTCCACCGCAACCCATGGCGTCTGGATGAGCCGCGCCCCTCTGCTCCTCAGCTTCAAGGCCCTGCAGCGCTGGCGCCATCAGCTCACGGTGCCCCAGTTCACGGTGGTCACAGGGTTGTTGGTGATCACGGCGGGCACCGTTGTGCTGGCTTCACCGCTCTGCTCCACCGACGACGTGGGCCTCTGGCAGGCCCTGTTCACCGTCACCTCGGCGATCACCGTGACGGGGCTCTCCGTGATCGTGGTGGATCGGGATCTCACCCTGTTCGGGCAGATGGTGCTGGCGGGCCTGTTCATCACCGGCGGCCTGGGCCTGATGGCGATCACCACCTTTCTCCAGGGATTCGTGCAGGGACGCTCCGGCCTGCGCCAGCGGCTCGACAAGGGCCGCGCCCTGGATGAATTCGGCGTGGGTGGCATCGGCCCCACCTTCAACAGCATCCTGCTCACGGCCACCGGCGTGATGGGCCTGGGCACGGTGGTGCTCTACGCCTTCGGCTTCACCGACATCGAGAACCCGCTGCAGCGCCTCTGGGCCTCCCTGTTTCACGTGATCAGCGCCTACAACAACGCTGGCTTCGGCCTCTGGGCGAAGAACCTGGAGGCCTATCGCGACAACCCGGTGGTGAATGGGGTGATCGCCTCGATGATCGTGCTGGGGGGCATCGGCTGGCGCGTGGTCAACGACCTCTGGGTCAACCGTTTCCGTCTGCAGCGGCTGCGGCGCCTCAGCCTGCACACCCGTCTGGTGCTGCGCAGCACCGCCCTGCTGATCGTGCTGGGCGCCCTGGGGCTGCTGCTCACCGAACACTTCGGCCACGACGCCCAGGGCATGGGGCCCCTCAGCCTCTGGCAGAAGCTGCAGATCACCCTGTTTCAGTCGGTGAGCACCCGCACCGCAGGCTTCAACACCATTCCCCTCTCGGCTGAAACGATCAGCGACGCCGGCCTGCTGCTGATGATCGTGCTGATGTTCATCGGTGCGAGCCCCGGCGGCACCGGCGGCGGCATCAAGACCACCACCTTCGCGATCCTGATGGGGGCCACCCGCTCCACCCTGGAGGGGCGCAGTGATGTGCTGCTGCACCGCCGCCAGATCCCCGATGCCACCGTGCTGCGGGCTGTGGGGGTCACCCTGGCCTCACTGCTGTTCGTGGTGCTGATGGCGCTGTTGCTCGGCATCGGCCCCACCGCCGGGGGGATGCCGGGGCACCAGCAATACAGCTTCCTGGAGAAGCTGTTCACCTGTGTGTCTGCCTTTGGCACCGTGGGCCTGGATCTGGGGGTCACCGCCAACCTCAACCGCTGGGGGCAGCTGGTGCTGATGGTGGGCATGTTCGTGGGGCGGATCGGCATCCTGTTGCTCCTGTCGGCCCTCTACGGCAGTCGGCCCCAGGCCCGGGTGAGCTATCCCCGCGAGGATCTCTACGTGTGAGGTGCCGCATCGGAGCGGGAGCCCAACAGCGCCTGCCGGCAGCCCTAGAACAGGGCGCACGTGAGCCGTGCTCGGATCAGCATCTATGAACCAGTGGTGGCGGTGGAGTGGTGATGGCACCACCAAGGGCCGCGGCAGCTTTGCGGTGATCGGTGTGGGCCGTTTCGGCTCTTCGGTGTGCGCGGAGCTGTTGCGCTCCGGGGCCGAGGTGCTGGCGGTGGACCACAGCCAACGGGCCATCGATGCCCTGCGCCAGCTCGATGCGGCCATCGAGGCCCGGGTGCTCGACTGCACCGATGAGGAGGCCCTGCGCGCCGCTGGCGTGCTCGACCTCCCCACCGTGGTGGTGGCGATCAGTGAACCGATCGAGGCCAGCATCACGGCCACCCTGATCTGCAAGGACACCCCAGGCACCCGGGTGAAACGGGTGATCGCCCGCGCCACCAGCGACCTCCACATGAAGATGCTGCAGCGGGTGGGGGCGGATCGGGTGGTGTTTCCCTCCAAAATGATGGGGGAGCGCCTGGGGTTGGAGCTGGTGCGCCCCAACCTGCTGGAGCAACTGCGGCTCGACGACCGCAACTGCATCGAGGAGATCACCGTGCCCAGCGCCTTCATCGGCCAGTCGCTGCGCGATCTCAACCTGCGCCGGCACTTCAACGTGAATGTGCTGGCGGCCGGGCCCGCGGGGATGTTGCGGGTCAATCCACCGGCCTCCCATGTGCTGGCGGAGGGAGAGGTGCTGGTGGTGATCGGTGCTGCGGAGGCCTTGCGGGCCTTGCCCGGCAGCTGAGGCCCCGGCCAACTGTGCGCCTTTGCGCACACCATTCCTTTCGGCTTGTGCTGTTCACCTTTCCCCTGCCCACCTGGAGGCGCTAGCGAGGGTTGGCTCTCGGCGGAAGGCCGGCAATGGCAATGGCAACGGGCACCGCGGTGGAGGCACTGCCGCCACCGCTCAAGGAGAGTGGCCAGCGGGAGGTGTTCTGCGGACTCACCTCGATCGTGTGGCTGCATCGGCGCATGCCCGATGCCTTTTTCCTGGTGGTGGGTTCGCGCACCTGCGCCCACCTGATCCAGAGCGCCGCTGGCGTGATGATCTTCGCCGAACCGCGCTTCGGCACGGCGATCCTGGGGGAGCGGGATCTGGCGGGCCTCGCCGATGCCAACGAGGAGCTCGACCGCCTGGTGGCCCAGCTGCTGGCGCGCCGCCCTGAGATCCGCACCCTGTTTCTGGTGGGCAGCTGCCCCAGCGAGGTGATCAAGCTCGATCTGGCCAAGGCGGCCGAGCGCCTCAACCGCCAGCACACGGGCCGGGTGACGGTGCTGAACTACAGCGGCAGCGGCATCGAAACCACCTTCACCCAGGGGGAGGACGGTGCCCTGCAGGCCCTGATCCCGTTGATGCCCCGCAGCGAGCAGAGCCAACTGCTGATCGTGGGCACCCTGGCCGATGCGGTGGAAGACCGGCTGGTGAGCCTGTTCCACAGGCTCGGCATCGAGCGGGTGGCCAGCCTGCCGCCGCGCCGCTCCACGGAGCTGCCCGCCGTGGGCCCCGGCACCCAGCTGCTGCTGGCCCAGCCGTTTCTGAGTGGCACCGCCCGGGCCCTGCTCGACCGCGGGGCCACGCTGATCCGGGCGCCCTACCCCTTCGGCGTTGAGGGCAGCCGCGCCTGGATGGCGGCGGCTGCCGCCGCCTTCGGGGTGCCGCCGGCCCAGGTGGCGGAGGTGTTGGATCCCCTGGTGGAGCGAGGCCGGCGGGCCTTGGCTCCCCACCGGGACACGTTGGCGGGCAAACGGCTGTTCCTGATGCCCGATTCCCAGCTGGAGATCCCCCTGGCCCGCTTTCTGAGCCGCGAGTGCGGCATGGACCTGGTGGAGGTGGGCACCCCCTATCTGGATCGCCAGTTGATGGCCGAGGAGCTGGCGCTGTTGCCCGCCGGCACCCAGCTCAGCGAGGGCCAGCATGTGGACAACCAGCTGGCGCGCCTGCGGGCCGCCAGGCCGGATCTGGTGGTGTGCGGCCTGGGCCTGGCCAATCCCCTGGAGGCCGAGGGCATGGCCACCAAGTGGTCGATCGAGCTGGTGTTCAGCCCCATCCACGGCATCGACCAGGCCGCCGATCTCGCGGAACTGTTCGCCCGCCCCCTGCGCCGCCGCGCCGCCCTCGCCTTCGTCTG
>RGNC01000181.1 GCA_010029175.1 Synechococcaceae bacterium WB8_1B_136
CCCGCACTGGGCGTTACCCAGCAAGCCTGGCCATTGGGGAGCCCGGACTTTCCTCAACCGGTCCGTTCCACCAGCCCGAAGGCCTGGGCGTTGCCCGGTCGCGATCACCTCGCCTGCTTTCGGGTCCATCATCGCCGGTGGCCGATAATGGCTCAGGCGGACCCGTTCCGCTGGGGGGCTGTAGCTCAGCCGGATAGAGCGACGGTTTCCTAAACCGTAGGTCGTGGGTTCGAGTCCCGCCAGCCCCGTGCCCCCTGTGCGCCACGGCCTGCCAGTTCCGTTGGATTGGGATGGCCCGCTGGGTAGCGCCCGCTACCGGTGGTGGGATGGCATTCCTGGCCACTGCCGCTAGCGTGGAACCAATCGCCACGACGGCATGGCACAGCTCCATGATCTTCGGCTGAGGCTGTTGGTGCAACAGGAGAGCGAGCGCATCGTGGACAGCCTTCCCGATGGGCTGGATCTCTCGGTGATGCAGGCCCGCTGCCTGTGCTGGTTGGCCCTGCTGGCGGAGGCCCACGAAGACAGTGCCAACGAGGCTGTGGCGGAAGGCGATGTGGATCAGGCCATGGCCTGGTTTGCCGATTCGATGCGCCTGCGCGACGTGATCCAGGTGGTGAGCTCGATCGAGATTCCCATTCCCGGGGCCAGTGAAGGGGCCGGCGAGGACGATCACGACTGCGACGGCCTGTCGGATCAAGATTCCTGCGCCGCCTGACCGCCTGGCCTGGGTCCCCCTGCGGCCAGGTGCCATGATGGGCGTTGAGAAGCGAAGGGACTGCGGTGCCGGAAGAGCCCTGCCAATGCCCTGATTGCCAGCGGTTCTATCGCGAGCACGATCGTCTGATTCGCGAGAACCCCACCCTGCGCCAACAGCAGGAGCTGAGCTGGGCTGCTCTGCAGTCCTTCCGCACCCTGGCGGGCCGCGTGCTTGAGGATCTGCAGAAAACCCACGGCGATGCCGAGCCGGCCCCTGCCGTGGCCCCGGCTGGATCTGCTGCTGCCGAGGATGCCGATACAGACGCCATTCAGCAGGCCATCGGCGATCTCGAGAACATCAACGCCCACCTGTTCTCGATCGAAGCGTTGATGGAGCGCATCTTTGATGTGCGGGTGCCTGAGGACGTGGAGCAGAAGTTCCGTGAGCTGGCCGGCGAACTGGCTCCCGATCCCCTCAACGCCGATCGCCTGCGTCTGAATCGCCTGCTGCATCAAACCCCCGACCTGCCGGATCGCGGCTGAACGCCCTCCAGCACTGGCGGGCGATCATGCCCTCCTCCTCGGCGGGGATCCGCAGCAGCTCGTACGGCCCCAGCCAACCCAGGGCCGCCTTGAGTTCGTCGGCCAGCAGGGGATCGTTGGCGCCGATGCCGCCGCTCAGGGCGATCAGATCCACGCCCCCCAGGGTGGCGGCCATGGCGCCGATGCCGGCCAGCAGCCTGTGGCGGAACACCCTGAGGGCCAGCTGGGCGCCAGGATGCCCTTCGCCCGCCGCTGCCCGTAGCTGGCGCCAGTCGCCCGTGAGTTCGGAGAGTCCCTGCAGGCCACTTTCACGGCTGAGGGTGTGGTCCAGCTGATCGGCGCTGATGCCCTGGTGCAGCAGGTGCAGCAGCAGGCCGGGATCCACGCTGCCGCTGCGGCTGGCCATCACCAGCCCCTCCAGCGGCGTGAAGCCCATGGTGGTGTCGACGCTGTGGCCCTCGCGCACCGCCGCCAGGGAGCAGCCGGCCCCCAGGTGGCAGCTGATCAGCCGCGGCAGTCCCCCATGGCCGCAGGCGTCCCAGTGGGCCGCCGCGGTCTCGGCCACGTGCTGGTGATTGAGGCCGTGGAAGCCGAAGCGGCGGTAGCCCTGGTCGCGCCAGATGCGCGGCAGGGCATAGCTGTAGGCCTCGGGCGCCAGGGTGGCGTGGAAGGCCGTGTCGAAACAGGCCCATTGAGGCAGTTGCGGCTGGACGGCGGTCAGCCAGCGGATCGCCTCCAGGGCGGGCCTGTTGTGCAGGGGCGCCAGGGGCACCAGCCCTTCCAGCTCTTCCAGTACCGGTGCCAGCAGGCGGGTGGGCTGGGTGAAGCGTTCGCCGCCATGCACGATGCGGTGCCCCACCAGCTGAATCTCAGGCCACCAGGGTTCCAGCTGGGGCAACAGCCACTGCCGGAGCACATCCGCCAGGGCTTCTCCTGCCAGATCCCGCTGGGCCTGCCAGGAGCGGTCTGCCCCCGGGCCTGCTGAGGCCTCTCCGTTCAGCAGCGCCGCCTTGAGGCTGGAGCTGCCCACGTTGAGCACCAGCGTCTGCACGGCTGCTCAGCTGTCGAGGTTGCAGGTGATGGCCACCGGGAAGGGCTCGGCCTTCCAGATGCGCTGGGCGTACTCGCGGATGGAGCGATCGGAGGAGAAGAAGCCGGTGCGCGCCGTGTTCAACAGCGACATCCGGTTCCACGACTGGCGATCGGACCAGGCGCGGCTGACCACGTCCTGCACCCGCAGGTAATCCGCAAAATCGGCCAGCACGAAGAAGGGATCGCGGCCGGTGAGGTTCTGCAGCAGGGGACGGAACAGGTCGCCATCGCCGTTGCTGAAGTGACCCTGCTCCACGAGCTTGAGCACATCCGCCAGCTCCGGGAGGCCGGCAATCAGCTCCCATGGCCGGTAGCCCTCGGTGTGCAGATTGGCGATCTCAGCCTCTGTTTTGCCGAACAGGAAGAAGTTCTCGGCGCCCACCTGCTCGCGGATCTCCACGTTGGCTCCATCCAGGGTGCCGATGGTGAGGGCACCATTCATGGCGAATTTCATGTTGCCCGTGCCGGAGGCCTCGAGGCCGGCGGTGGAGATCTGCTCGGAGAGATCGGAGGCGGGATACACCCGTTCACCCAGCTTCACGTTGTAGTCCGGCAGGAACACCACCCGCAGGCGGCCATCCATGTCGGGGTCCGCATTCACGGTTTCGGCAATGCCATTGATGAAGCGGATGATCAGCTTGGCCATGTAGTAGCCCGGCGCTGCCTTGCCGCCGAAGATCACCGTGCGGGGCGCCATCCCGTGGGCGTGGCCGTTCTTGATGCGCAGGTAGTGGGCAATCACCTGCAGGGCATTGAGGTGTTGGCGCTTGTATTCGTGGATGCGCTTCACCTGCACATCAAACAGGGAAGCCGGATCCACCAGCAGCCCACTCTGGCGATGGATGTACTGGGCCAGGTGTCGCTTGCTGGCCAGCTTGGTCTGCTCCCAGCGTTCCAGGAAGCCGCCGTCGTCCTGGAAGCGCTCCAGCTGCCGCAGCTGATCCAGGTCGTTCACCCAGCCCTCGCCGATGCTCTCCCGCAGCAGCTCCCGCAGGTGGGGGTTGGAGAGGGCCACCCAGCGGCGCGGCGTCACGCCGTTGGTCACGTTGGTGAACTTCTCCGGCCACAGGGCGGCGAATTCGGGAAACAGCTTGGTGCGCACCAGGGTGCTGTGCAGGGCGGCCACGCCGTTCACGTGGTGGGCGGCCACGGTGGCGAGGTTGGCCATGCGCACCGCCTTGCTGCCCTCTTCATCGATGATCGACACCTTGCGCAGCAGCGCTTCATTGCCCGGGTGCTTGAGCCGCACCACCTGCAGGAAACGGCGGTTGATCTCGTAGATCAGCTCCAGGTGCCGTGGCAGCAGCGAGCCGAACAGCTGCAGCCCCCACTTTTCCAGGGCCTCCGGCAACAGGGTGTGGTTGGTGTAGGCCAGGGAGCGGCAGGTGATGTCCCAGGCCTGGTCCCAGTCCAGGTGCTTGTCGTCGATCAGCAGCCGCATCAGCTCGGCCACCGCAATCGAGGGATGGGTGTCGTTGAGCTG
>RGNC01000182.1 GCA_010029175.1 Synechococcaceae bacterium WB8_1B_136
CACGGCACAGCTGGAGGGAAAGCAGGCCGCCTCAGGTCAATCCCTGCTGCAGCAGCTGGGGGCAGGGCCCGGCGACCAGCTGGGGGTCTGAGTCAGCGGGCCAGGGGTCGGCCGCGGCGGCCGGAGCCAGGGGCACTCACCGGCCGCGAGCGGCCCCCCTCACGGCGGCCGCCAGCTGCCGGGCGGGAACCGCCGCGCCCCCGGCCACCGCTGAGGTCCAGGGGCGGTGCTGAGTGGATGGTGGGCTCGAAGCCGGGCACCTCCTGCCGGGGCAGGGGATTGCCGATCAGCCGCTCAATGGCCCGCAACAGCTCGTGCTCTTCGGCTGCCACCAGCGACACGGCGTGGCCGTTGTGGCCAGCCCGGCCGGTGCGGCCGATGCGGTGTACGTAGTCCTCCGCCTGGTTGGGCAGGTCGAGGTTCACCACATGGGGCAGCTGGTGGATGTCAATGCCGCGGGCCGCGATATCGGTGGCCACCAGCACCCGCACCTCTCCGCTCTTGAAGCCCGCCAGGGCCCTGGTGCGGGCACCCTGGCTCTTGTTGCCGTGGATGGCGGCAGCCTCCATGCCCTCGCCACTGAGGCGGTCGGCGATGCGATTGGCGCCGTGCTTGGTGCGGGAGAACACCAGCACCTGCTGCCAGTTGTTGCTCTTGATCAGGTGGCTGAGCAGGTCCGGCTTGCGGGCCATGTCGCAGGGGTGAAGCACATGCTCCACCGTGGTGGCCGTGCGGTTCTCCGGGGTGGCCTGCAGCTGCACCGGATTGTGGAGCAGTCCTGTGGCCAGCTTCTTGATCGAGGCCTCGAAGGTGGCGGAGAACAGCAGGTTCTGCCGCTTGGGGGGCAGCAGAGCAAGGATTTTCTGGATGTCGCGGATGAAGCCCATGTCGAGCATGCGGTCGGCCTCATCCAGCACGAGGATCTCCACCCGGTCGAGTTTCACCGCGTTCTGCTGGGCCAGGTCCATCAGCCGGCCGGGCGTGGCCACAAGCACATCGGTGCCGCGGCGCAGGCGCATCATCTGCGGGTTGATCTTCACGCCGCCGAACACCACATCGGAGCGGAGATCCAGATGGCGCGAGTAGGCGGCAACGTTCTCACCCACCTGGGCGGCCAGTTCACGGGTGGGAGTGAGCACCAGGGCCCGCACCGCGTTGTTGCGGGCGTGGGGTCCGTGGCGCAACCGCTCCAACATCGGCAAGGTGAAGCCGGCCGTCTTGCCGGTACCGGTCTGGGCGGCCGCCATCACGTCGTGGCCAGCCAGCACCGCCGGGATGCACTGCTGCTGAATCGCCGATGGGCTGGTGTACCCCTTCTCCAGCACCGCCTGCACGATGGGCCGACCCAGGCCCAGGGCCGCAAAGGGAGAGTCCTGGAGGTCTTGCTCCGACACGGCAGCAAGGCTGGGGGCGTGGCGCACCAGCTGCTTCTGCGCAGATCCAACCGACACCCCTGCCGAAACCGCGGCGGGGGATGCGATCGCCGTTGGATCCGATATCGCGGAGGCCGTGGCGGCAAGCCCGCTGGAGCGGGACCGGCGCCGGGGCCGCGAACGCTGCTCCTGACCCGGAGCTGGGTTGGATGACAGGGAAATCGGAATGGGGCACGGGGGATGGCTTCAGCCTAGGTGGAGCCCCGACGGCCGTCCGCTGATCGTCAACGGCGAAGGCCGGGCGAGGATTCCGTGTAGAGCAAACGCGCCTGCTCCAGCGTGAGCCGCAGGTCGGCATCGGCCAGGTCGCAGGCCTCAGGCCAGCAACCGGCCAACCAGGAGCGAAAGGCGGGCAGATTGTCGTCGAAGAAGGCGTCCTGGGCCGCGAGCACGCGGAACTTGAGGAACTCCAACAGGCGGGCCCGCAGCCGTGCCGGCTGGATCAGGCGGCAACGGCGCGGGTTCAGCTCCAGGGCGAACCGCTCGCCCAACGCCACGGTCCCCAGGGGAGGGGCCAGCAGCTCCAGCAGCGAGGGCCGCTGGTGATGGGCCCGCTTGGTGTCGGGATGGGGGTGGTAGATCCAGGCCTCCACGGCCTGATGGGGCAGCTGGCCTTCCCTGCGCAGCCGACAGCGCCAGAAGGAGAAGGTTTCGGGGGGATGCAGATCGGTCCAGCGCAGCTGAACCAGATGGTGATCAGGAGCTTGCAGGCGCCATTCACCGGGGCTGAAATCGAGGTTGAGGGTGCCCTGCTGAAAGCCCTCCAGCTCCAGGCCGTGCTCCCGGAACCGCGGCACCTGCAGGGCGATGGTCCCGGCGGGATAGGGGCTGTCGGAGGCCCGGCCCGATGCCACGCCATGGCCGGTCACCAGCACCCCCTCGAGCCACACCAGGCCGCCGCCGCTGGTCATGCCGTGGCGGGGGTGTAGTGGGCGCAGCGCCCGCAGGGGCCATCGGGCAACACGGCGCAGCGCAGCAGCGGTGTGCGGGCGTTGAACGCACAGCTGGGATCACCGATCACCCAGCGGCCGTTCCACCAGCGGGCATCGGCGGGCCGCCGCTGGGGCTTCACCTGCAGCGCAATGGCACTCAGCTCATAGCGACCAGCGCGGAGCTGGTAGCGGTGGTGCCGCTGCAGCACCAGGTAGCTGCGGTCCTCCAACTCCAACCAACGCCCCGGCTGGGGAATGTCGTCGAGCTCAAGATGGTCCAGCACCTGGTTGCTGCCGGCCAGCCGCAATTCAACCCGCATCGCCTCAGGGGTGCACGTCAACGGGGTCGGAGCCGCCCTCGGCCAGGGGTTGGGCCACGGTGTTGAGCTCCGTCGTGAGCTCCGTGGTGGCCACCCGCGCCGAGAAACCCCAGGCAAACAGCAGCGCCACGATCAGCAGCAGGCCCCATTCCGGTGGCACCAGCTGCGGGGCCACCAGGCGCACCACCAACCGCACCCCCACCAGGCCCACCGCCAGATAGCCGGCGGTTTCCAGGTGGCGGAACACCGCCAGCCAGCGGATGAACAGGGCTGAGGTGAGGCGCAGGGCGATCACACCGATCACCCCTCCGGCCATCACCAGCAGCAGGTTGTCGCTCACGGCCACGGCCGCCGCCACGCTGTCGATCGAGAAGGCCAGATCGGTGATCGCCAGGGTGGCGACCACCGCGAGCAAACCGCGCTGGGGATGGGCCGACTGGGGATGAGCCGACAGCGGGTGGTCGTCCTCGGCGTCCGTCGCCTCGGCTTCGCCCGCCTCAGCGGTGTTGAACAGGGGGATCAGGTTGCTGCCGCTCAACCAGAGCAGATAGGCGGCGGCGGCCAGCTGCAGCGGCCAGAACTCCAGCACCCAGCTGGCGGCGGCGATCAGGCCCAGGCGGAACACCAGGGCCAGCGCCAGGCCGAGGTTGAGGGCCTGGCCCTGCTGGGCGGGATCCTTCAGACCGCGGGAGAGGGCCGCCAGGGCGATGGCGTTGTCTGCCGAGAGCACGGCCTCCAAGGCCACCAGCAGCGGCAGCAGCACCAGCACTTCTCCCCACTGATCGGCGCTCTGGATCAGGGGGGAAAGGGAGGGAATCGACTCCGCTTCCATCGGAACTCTGCAGCGGATGCCTTAACGAGGCACTCTAGGAAGACCCCCTGGAGCACTGCCCTGGCGATGGAGCTGAAGGCCCGCTTGGTCCATGCCGACGCCGGGGCTCGGGTGGTAGAAGTGAGCGCCTGGAGCGAGGGCCACTGTCTGGGCCGTGCCCTGGGAGAAGCCAGCAACGCGGAAGCCGCCGAGGACCGGGCCCTCGAACGGCTGCAGCGGCGTTTGGGCCGCCCCGCCCGTGCCGCCAGCCCCGTGGCGCCAGCCCCGCTGCCGG
>RGNC01000183.1 GCA_010029175.1 Synechococcaceae bacterium WB8_1B_136
TGGGCAAAACGGCGATCACCCTCAACCTGGCCAAGAACGTGGCCCAGCTCCACAACCTGCCGGTGTGCGTGTTCTCCCTGGAGATGAGCAAGGAGCAGCTCACCTATCGCCTGCTGGCGATGGAGGTGGGGATCGAGAGCGGCCGCCTGCGCACCGGCCGCCTGCAACCCGAGGAGTGGCCGCTGCTGGGCCAGGGCATCAGCAGCCTGGGCCAGATGCCGATCTACATCGACGACAAGCCCAACGCCGGCGTGCTGGAGATGCGCTCCCTGTGCCGGCGGCTGATGGCCGAGAGCGGCAAGGAGCTGGGGCTGGTGGTGATCGACTACCTGCAGCTGATGGAGGGTTCCGGCTCCGACAACCGCGTGCAGGAGCTCAGCCGCATCACCCGCGGCCTCAAACAGATGGCGCGGGAGCTGAATGTGCCGGTGGTGGCCCTCTCCCAGCTCAGCCGCGGCGTGGAGGCCCGCACCAACAAGCGCCCCATGCTCTCGGACCTGCGGGAATCCGGCTCGATCGAGCAGGACGCCGACCTGGTGCTGATGATCTACCGCGACGAGTACTACAACCCCGACACCCCCGATCGCGGCATCACCGAGGTGATCGTGACCAAGCACCGCAACGGCCCGGTGGGCATCGTGAAGCTGCTGTTCGAGCCCCAGTTCACCCGCTTCCGCAACCTGGCGGCACCGGGTGGGCTCTGATCAGGTTTCGCTATCGGCGTCGCCACCACCCACAAGCTCCACCTCTGGTCCGTAGGCCAGCAGGGTGCGGTCGGCCGTGAGCAAGCACAGCCCTTCCTCGCGGGCCGCCGCCACCAGCAGCCGATCAAAGGGATCGCGGTGCACCCAGGGCAGGTGCTGCACCGCCAGGCAGTGCTCCACCCCCACCGGCAACTCCTGCAAACCTTCGGCCAGGAGCCCTCGACGCAGGGCCCTGGCGTCCACCCGGAAGCTGGAACGGCCGAGGGAGCTCTTGATCGCCACTTCCCAGAGGCTGGCCACACTGAACAGGAAGGGCTGCTGCCGGTCCAGCAACTCCAGCTGCAGGGGCTCCCCGAGTCGCTCGGGCTCCACCGCCAACCAGAGCAGCAGGTGGGTGTCCAGCAGCCGGGGCTTCACGACGGAAACATGGCCTCGATGTCGGCGTCAAAGTCGGTCTTGAGGTGGGCCTCAATCACGGCCTGCCCCCGCAGAAAGCCCAGCCGCCGCTGCTGCCGGCCGGGCGCCAGGGGCACCAGCTTCACCAGGGGATGGCCGGCTCGAGCAATCACCACCTCCTCGCCCTCAAGGGCCTGGTCCACATAGCGGGAGAGGTGGGTCTTGGCGTCGTGGAGATTCACCTGCATCCCATCAGCTTAGCCGGAGCTGTTAGCTAAGCCCACATCGGCGGCCAAGGGCTCCAGGGTCGGCCCATTGCCATGCGCCATAGCCATACATTGATGGGATGGCCCTCTCCGCTCCCCCCACTGAATCCTTCGATGTGATCGTGGTGGGTGGCGGCCATGCCGGCTGCGAGGCCGCCATCACGGCGGCGCGGCTGGGCTGCTCCACCGCCCTGTTTTCGCTCAACCTCGACCGCATCGCCTGGCAGCCCTGCAACCCAGCGGTGGGAGGTCCGGCCAAGAGCCAGCTGGTGCATGAAGTCGACGCCCTCGGCGGCGTGATCGGCCGCCTCGCCGATGCCACGGCCCTGCAGAAGCGGGTGCTCAACGCCAGTCGCGGCCCGGCCGTGTGGGCCCTGCGCGCCCAAACCGACAAGCGCCAGTACGCCCGCCAGATGCTGCAGCTGCTGCAGCACACCCCGAACCTGGCCCTGCGGGAGGCGATGGTGACCGGCCTGGAGGTGGATGGCAGCCCCGGCGAGGGCGGCCGCGTTGCCGGCATCCGCACCTACTTCGGCAGCGTCTACGCCGCGCCGGCCGTGATCCTCACCACCGGCACCTTCCTGGGGGGCCAGATCTGGGTGGGCAACCAATCCATGCCCGCCGGCCGGGCCGGTGAACAGCCCGCCGAGGGCCTCACCGAAGCCCTGGAGGCCCTCGGCTTCCAGATGGGCCGCCTCAAGACCGGCACCCCCGCCCGGGTGGACCGGCGCAGCATCGCCCTCGATCAACTGGAAGAACAACCCAGCGATGCCCATGATCGCCACTTCTCCTTCGATCCGGCCGCCTGGGTGAGCGGCGAGCCGATGAGCTGCCACATCACCCGCACCACCGCCGCCACGCACCAGCTGATCCGCGACAACCTGCACCTCACACCGATCTACGGCGGCTTCATCGACAGCAAGGGGCCCCGCTACTGCCCCTCGATCGAAGACAAGATCGTGCGCTTCGCCGACAAGGAGAGCCACCAGATCTTCCTGGAGCCCGAGGGGCGCGACACCCCCGAGATCTACGTGCAGGGCTTCTCCACCGGCCTGCCGGAGCGGCTGCAGCTGGAGCTGCTGCGCACCCTGCCGGGCCTGGAGCAGTGCGTGATGCTGCGGCCCGCCTATGCCGTCGACTACGACTACCTGCCCGCCACCCAGCTCAAGGCCAGCCTGGAAACCAAGCGCGTGGCGGGCCTGTTCAGCGCCGGGCAGCTCAACGGCACCACCGGCTACGAGGAAGCCGCCGCCCAGGGGCTGGTGGCGGGCCTCAACGCCGCCCGGCAGGTGCGGGGGCTGGAGCCCGTGCACTTCCCCAGGGAGGGCAGCTACATCGGCACGATGATCGACGACCTGATCACCAAGGACCTGCGGGAGCCCTACCGGGTACTCACCAGCCGCAGCGAATACCGCCTGGTGCTTCGGGGCGACAACGCCGATCGGCGCCTCACCCCCCTGGGCCGGGATCTGGGCCTGATCGACGAGCGCCGCTGGCAGATCTACACCCGCAAGCAGGAGGCCATCGAGGCCGAGAAGCAGCGGCTCGAGGCGGTGCGGCTCAAGGGCAGCGACCCGAGCGCCGCCGCCATCGCGGCGGAAACCGGCGCCGCGATCAAGGGCTCGATCACCCTGGCCGACCTGCTGCGCCGCCCCGGCTTCCACAGCGGCGATCTGGTGCGCCATGGCCTGGCCGAAGGGGCCCTGCCGGCCGACGTGCGCGAGGGCGCCGAGATTGACATCAAGTACAGCGGCTACCTGGCGCGCCAGCAGCAGCAGATCGACCAGGTGAAGAAGCAGGAGCACCGGCCGATTCCCGCCGACCTCAACTACGCCGCCATCGGCACCCTCTCGGCGGAGGCCCGCGAGAAGCTGGCGGCTGTGCAGCCCCTCAGCCTGGGCCAGGCCTCGCGGGTGCCGGGCGTCAGCCCGGCCGACATCACCGCCCTGATGCTGTGGCTGGAACTGGAGGCCCGGCGCCAGCAGCAGCTCGCCAGGGCGCCCCAGGCCCGATAGCGTTCATTCGGTACCCCAGCCCCCTCGCCAGCACCCGATCCGTGGCCCCCGGACCCTCCGCCTCCACCTCCAGAGCCTTCTGGGAGGCCAAGGCCGAGCAGGTGATGGATCGCGTGTTCAGCCAGGCCGACTGGACGGCGCCACCCGCCGAGGGCCAGGCGCCGCAGCCGGCGGCCGGCGAGCCGCCAGCCATCGAGGTGGAGGTGCGCGATGCCAGCCCACCGCCGCGCCCCTGGAGGCTGCCCCTGGAACGGCGCCCCTGGCTGCTGGGCCTGAGCTGTGGCCTGGTGGTGCTGGTCAGCGGCGGCTCCCTGGCCCTGTGGCGCGGCTGGAGCGAGGCCAGCAGCGACCTGCGCCAGGAACGCACCCTGCGGCTGCTGGAGAGCGTGCGGGCCCTGG
>RGNC01000184.1 GCA_010029175.1 Synechococcaceae bacterium WB8_1B_136
GCCGGATGGGGCTTTGCCCCCGCCTCCCCCACCACCCGCTGGCAGGCGATCAGCAACGGCGCGATTCCGCCGCCCCCCTCCGCCGAGGGCTGGCAGCTGCTGGCCGATGGCGCCATCCCCGAGATCGCCGTGCAGGCCTTCGATGCCCAGCGCGAACCCAGCCCCCGGCCCCACTTCCTCAGCCAGTGGCTGCAGCACCCCGCCGGCACGGTGCTGGCCCTGATCGATGGGTCAGGCGCCTGCCATGGCTTCGGCCGCATCCGGCCCTGCCTGCTACCCCGCGGCGAGGGCTGGCGCATCGGCCCGCTGATGGCCGAAACACCCCAGGCCGCCAGCCGGCTACTGCAGGGTCTGCTGCACCACCACCCGGGGGTGGTGCTGATCGATGCCCCCGGCGCCAATGCCGCCGCGGCTCCCCTGCTGGAGCGGCTGCAATTCCGCCCCGTTGCCAGCACCCTGCGCATGTACCGCGGCGAGGCGCCGGCGGTGTCGCTGCGCGACGTGTATGGCCTGGCCTGTCTGGAGCTGGGTTGAGCCTCAGCGGCCTCTAAGCCGCAAACCGGCGGTTCACCTCGTCCCAGTTCACCAGCTCCCACCAGGCGGCGATGTAGTCGGGCCGGCGGTTCTGATACTTCAGGTAGTAGGCGTGCTCCCACACATCCAGCCCCAGCAGCGGCGTGCCACGCTCGATCTCAGGCAGGTTCATCAGCGGGTTGTCCTGGTTGGCGGTGCTGGTGATCGCCAGGCTGCCGTTGGGCTTCTCGATCAGCCAGGCCCAGCCCGAGCCGAAGCGCCCTGCCGCGGCCTGGTTGAACTGCTTCTGCATCGCCTCCAGCGAGCCGAAGTTGGCCTCGATCGCCGCCAGCAGCTCCGCGGAGGGCGCGCCGCCCTGGCCCACCGGCGCCATCGCCGCCCAGAACTGGCTGTGGTTCCAGTGGCCGCCACCGTTGTTGCGCACCGCCACCGGGAAGCCGGCGATCTGGCCCTGCAGCGCCTCCAGGCTCAGCGTGGCGAGCTTCGGGTTGGCGGCGATCTGGGCGTTGAGGTTGGCCACGTAGGCGCCGTGGTGGCGGTCGTGGTGAATCGTCATCGTGGTGGCGTCGATCACCGGCTCCAGGGCCTCGGCCGCATAGGGCAGCGGCGGCAGCGCAAACTCCGCCGCGGCCGGCAGGGCACCGCCCAGTAGCAGCAACACGGCTGCCACAGCGCCCAGCAGCGGCTTGGTGAACCAGCGAGGCAGCGGAGATTGGGCCATGGAGGGCCACCCAGCCGGTCCGTGCCTTGAGCAACCCCCAGGACCTCCCGCCGATCGCCGGCCGTGAAGCACAAATCCAGACCTGTTGCAGTCGCGCCCAGCGGTGAGCCGGCCCGCGGGCAGCGCGCCGCTCGAGCGGATCCGCTCGGCCTTCGCCTGCGCCCTGCACATGCACCAGCCCACCATCCCCGCCGGGGCCACTAGCGCGCTGATCTCCCACCTGCAATGGATGCTTGAGCTCCCGGGCGAGGGCGACAACCACAACGCCGAGCCCTTCGCCCACTGCTACCGGCGGATGGCCGAGCGCCTGCCGGAGCTGATCGGCCAGGGCTGCGATCCGCGGATCATGCTCAATTACTCCGGCAACCTGCTCTGGGGCTTCGAACAGATGGGCCGCGCCGACATCCTCGGCGCCCTGCGCGCCCTGGCCTGCGATCCCGCCCTGATTCCCCCTGTGGAGTGGCTCGGCAGCTTCTGGAGCCACGCCGTGGCCCCCTCCACGCCGATCGCCGATCTGAAGCCGTCCAGTGGCTGCTGGTGCAGAAGCACAGGGTGGAAAGCCTCCAGGGCGCCTGGACCGATTACGCCCGCTCCATCCACCAGCGGGGGTGGCTCAGCTGCAGGCGAGGGAGCTGGAGGTGGTGTAGCCGGCTGGTTGTCGCGTAGCCGGCTCACGCACGTAACCGTCTAGCGACGGCGCTCTGGCTCAGACCGCCCCAGACGGGGAGCTCACCGCTGCCGTGAGGCGCGAGCGGGAGGCGGCCATGACGCCGTCCTCCGCCTGCTGCACCTCATCGCCCAGCAGTTCTTGGGCAATGCCGGCATCGAAGGAGAAGCGCCCGGGACCCAGCAGCAGCAGGCCGAGGCTGCCGCCCAGGTACAGCACCACCAGCTCCAGCACGTAGATGTTGAGGCCGCTGGTGAGGATGTGGTGGTAGCCCGCCACCGCCATCGTGCCGCTCAGCGCCAGGGCCCCCACCGGCGTGAACAGGCCGAAGATCAGGAGCCAGGACCCCAGGATTTCCGCGTAGCCCGCCGCGTAGGCCAGCAGCAGCGGGAAGGGCAGGTGAAGCGCCGCCACGTAGTTGCTCGCGAAGCTCTGGGGATCGGCGAGCTTGTCCTGGCCGTGGTGAATCATCATCACGCCCACCGCCAGGCGCAGCAGCAGCAGGCCCAGGCTCTGCAGCCTGCCCTGACCGAGGAGGTAGCCCCGGATGGCGCCCTGCAGCACTGGGGGGAGAGCCCTGGCGGTGGCCGACGGGGCGGTGAACTGCGCCGTGGACGCTGGCGCGATCGACGCGGAGGCGGTGTCACCGCGGAGCAGACCGATGGTGAGCGTGGAGGCGCAGACGCCGGCCACGATTTCCAGGGGCAGGGGAAGGGCCATGACCGAGTTGACGGGACCGGAAGTCTGGCAACTCTGGTTACGGAACGTGAAGAATCTGAGAGCGCGCCTCGGCCTGTGCGCAATCAGCGCGGGCCCTACCAGGGCAACACCTCACCATTGGCGTGCCAGAAGCTGCCGGAGTTCTCCAGCGTGAGGGCATCGATGCGCTCCAACAGGCCCCGCACCGCCTGCTCCGGGCTGATGCCCTGGGGGTTGAAGTTGATCATGCGGGTGCGCACCAGGCCCGGGTGCAGGATCGCCACGGCGATGCCGCGGGGCCGCAGGTCGATCGCCAGGGATCTGCCCGCCATGTTCAGCGCCACCTTCGACATCCGGTAGCCGTAGGAGCCGCCGGAACTGTTGTCGCCGATCGAGCCCATGCGGCTGGTCATCAGCACCAGCTTTGAGCCCGGCCGCAGCTGATCCAGCAGCGCCCGGGTGAGCCGCAATGGCGCCAGGGCATTCAGCTCGAACTGGCGCCGCAGGCTCTCCGGGTCGAGATCCTCCAGGCTCGTGGCCTCCAGGATGCCAGCGTTGAGGATCAGCCCATCAATCGGCAGCCCGTCCAGCCGCTCCACCAGGGTGGCGGGGCCGTCGTCGCGGCTGAGGTCCACCCCAGCCTCGATGCGCACCCCCAGCGCCTCCAGCTCCGGCGAGGCCGTGCGACAGACGGCGATCACCTGCTCGCCGCGGGCCTGGAGCTGGCGGCAATACTCCAGCCCGATGCCGCGGTTGGCGCCGGTCACCAGGAAGGTGGTCATGCCTGGCTGAACACCCCAACGATCGCCATCACCAGCAGGGCAGCACTGCAGAGGAAGCTGATGCCGAACCCTGGCCCGCGCGTCAATCTAAAGCGCCACGACACACCCCCCGAGGAAGAATTGCGCGCCACCACATCGCGCCGTAGTCTTGAGTCATGGCGGAGAACATGACCAAAGGCGCGACACCCGTCGCGCGCGTGTTCTCCGCCGGAAGGAATGACACGATGAACATCAACCCCAACGACTACGACCTAGTCAACGACATCGAGCGCGCCCGATACCGGAGC
>RGNC01000185.1 GCA_010029175.1 Synechococcaceae bacterium WB8_1B_136
CATGACTGTGACCGCCAGCAGCGGCAGCAGCAGGGTTGCTCCTCAGCGTTACGACACCCTGCCGCTCTCCAGCGTCCGCCAGGCGGAACAGCAGGATCGATTCCCGGATGGCGGCGAGCTGAGCACGCTCGTCACCTTCTTCCAGAGCGGCCAGCTGCGCATTGAAGCGGCCCGTCGCCTCTCGGCCAACGCCGAGGCGATCGTGGCCCGTGCCGCCAACCGCATTTTCGCCGGTGGCACCCCGCTCTCCTACCTCGACGCTCCCCTGGCCCCCGCCGGGACCGCCGATGCCACCCCCCTGGCCGCCGATCAGGCCGCCTTCCAGCGCTCGGTGCAGACCTTCGCCGGCGCGGCCGGCGCCAGCGGCAAGCGCGGCAACGTGCTCACCCGCCTGCTGGAGGGCGCCGGTGGCGACGCCGATGTGCGGGTGGTGCTGCCCACGGGCTTCAGCCCGATCTCGGTGGCCCGCTACGGCAACGAGCGGATGAAGAAATCGATCCGCGATCTGGCCTGGTTCCTGCGCTACGTGGGCTACGCCGTGGTGGCGGGCGACCCCAGCATCCTGCGGGTGAACACCCGCGGCCTGCGCGATGTGCTCGAGAAGGGCTGTTCCCTGGCCGCCACCAACGTGGCCCTGCAGGAGATGCGCGCCGCGGCGGCCGAACTGCTGAAAGATCTGCCGGAGGCCCGCAAGCTGCTGATCGACAGCTTCAACGTGCTGATCGAGGAGCTGGCCGTTCCCACCCCCTCGGCCCGCCAGCGCCTCGGCAGCCCCGAGAATCAGGGCCTGCAACTGCCGGCGATCTACGCCCTGGCGGCCCAGGGCAAGGCCCCTCGCTTCACGATGAAGCCCCGCATGACCGGCGCCCAGAAGGCGGAGGTGGTGCGGGCCGCCTACCGCCAGGTGTTCCAGCGCGACATCACCAAGGCCTACAGCCAGGCCCCCTGCCCGGTGGAGGCCACCCAGGTGCGCCAGGGCGACATCTCGATGCGCGAGTTCATCCGCGCCCTGGGCCACAGCAAGGAATACCGCCAGCAGTTCTACGGGCGCTTCTCCAACAGCCGTGCCGTGGAACTGGCCTTCCGCCACTTCCTGGGCCGCGGCATCAGCTCGAAGGAGGAGTTCACCCGCTACTTCGACATCGTGAGCGCCCAGGGGCTCAAGGGCCTGGTCGACTCCCTGATCAACACCCTGGAGTACGCCCAGGTGTTCGGGGAGGAAACGGTTCCCTACCTGCGCGACATCGGCGAGGAGGCCCAGGAGAGCGCGGGCTGGGGCTCCAACCGCAAGCTGTTCCGCTTCAGCGCACCCTTCGAGGGGGCGCCGCAGTACGTCACCCTCTACGCCAGCTACCGCCAGCCCTTCGCCGATCAGCACCCCTACGGCGGCGGCAACGATCCGCTCGGCCTGAACTACGGCGCGATCTTCCCCTCCGGCACCGCCAACGTGGCCACCCGGCCGGCACCGCTCACCTACGACACCCGCCGCATCCTGGTGGGCAACGGCATGCGCCAGCCGGGGCAGATGAACAGCCCGCAGTTCCGCGCCGCCGTCCCCCGCAAGGTGGGCCCCAAGGTGGTGAAGCTCGAGCAGATCGCCACCGGTGGTGCCTCGGTGCCCCGCCGCGGCGGCCAGCCCAGTGTGCGCAACACCGAGGCCAGCACCCAGCGGGTGATCCGTGCCGTGTACGTGCAGGTGCTCGGCAACACCGGCTACGCCGGTGAGCACAACAAGGTGGAGGAGATCAAACTCGAGAACGGTGATCTCAGCCTGCGGGAATTCATCCGCCAGGTGGCCCGCAGCGATGCCTTCCGCCGCCGTTACTGGAGCGGCCTCTACATCTGCAAGGCGATCGAGGTGATGCACCGCCGCCTGCTCGGCCGCCCCACCTTCGGCCGCTGGGAGATCGACGCCTACTTCGATGTGGCTGCTCGCAAGGGCTTCTACGGCGTCGTGGACGCCATGATCAACAGCAAGGAGTACTGCGACAGCTTCGGCGAAGACACCGTTCCCTACGAGCGGTTCATCACCCCCACCGATCTGAACACCCGCCGCGTGCCCGCCCTCAAGCGGGCCTTCAACGCCGCGGACTACGCCGATCTCACACCGCGGCAGCGCCCTGTGGCCACGCCGCCGGCACAGTTCCGCTCCTCCGGCGACCTCACCCCCCGCAACCTGCCCGGCCGCGGCGCCGTGGTGCGCGGCAGCTGGAGCGCCACCCTCAGCGGCGGCGAAACCCTGGCTCCCCGCACCGAACAGCCCGAAGGCCCCGGCAGCATCCAGACCCCCCCGAGCCCCAGCCGCCGCTGGAGCGCTCCCCGCTGGCAGCCGGGTGCAGGCACATCCACAGCCTGGAGCTCCGGCCTGAGCAGCGCCTCCTTCTACCCCGCCGTGGCCCCGCGGGTGCAGGGGGAATGGAGCTCCTCGGTGGCCACCGGAGCACCGGGGGCCAGCGCCGAGCAACCCACCGCCGCCATGGCCAAGGCCCTCAGGCCCGGCAAGCCCCAGGGCTTCAGCAAGCGGCAGAGCCTGGGCAGCGTGGTGACACTCTCGCCACGCCCCAGCAGTGCGGAGCTGAGCGTGGCCATCGAGGCGGTGTACCGCCAGCTGCTGGGCCGTCAGCCCCTGGCCTCCGAGGCCCTCGGTGATGCGGAATCGCAACTCCGCAACGGCGAGCTGTGCGTGGCGGAATTCGTGGCCTGCATCGCCGGCAGCGACCTGTTCAACCGTCGCCTCAACCGCATGGCGCCCCTGCGGGCGGCAGCCGCTGCCCACCTGGCGCTGCTGGGTCGAGCAGCCCAGCCGGAGGAAACCAGCCGCTTCCTGGCCACCCGCGCCAAGCAGGGCCAGCGGGCAGCCCTGGAGGAGATTCTCAACTCCACCGACTACGCCAACAGCTTCGGCCGCGACACCGTGCCCCACCTGAAGGGGATGGGCACCAGCGACGGGATCCCCCTCAGCACCGTGAACCGCACCGCGGCGCTCTACGGCGGCAACGCCGCCCTCAACCCGCCCAGCCGCGGCGCCATCTGACGCCCGTCCCGCCTCACGGCCAGGGACAGCACAGCTCCAGCCCCCGAGCCCATGGCCCGGGGGCTGTTTGTATTAGAATAACACCAATATTTTCAGCAGCGCCAATGGCGCGAAAGCCGCCGATCACAGCGGCAGATTGTTAACAACTGAGACGAGTTCCACCTATTCACAACAGGCCCCAAAGCCTTTGCCAGCAAAGGGTTTTGCCCTTTTTGAGCGCCGTGAAGAACTGTTACCGGAGCTCGGGACGTTGCAGGGCTCTGCCACAGAATGACTCGGCGATCAGCACTGCTGTCGCCTCCTTCAGTCGCCCGTCCAAGCAGGCCACCTGGCAGCAGGTGATCCGCGCGGCAGGCCGGCCCCGCCGCACTCACCTGCGCCAAGGACCACTGAGGGTGCCCCCCTTACCCACCGGATATCGGTCACCGTTCAGGCGACCGCTTGTTTCGAGGCAGAACTGCATGAGCATCGTCTCCAACTCGATCATCAACGCGGACGCCGAAGCCCGCTACCTCAGCCCTGGCGAACTCGACCAGATCAAGTCCTTCGTGGCCGGCGGGCAACGCCGTCTGCGAGTGGCTCAGGTCTTGGCCGAGAGCCGCGAGCGCATTGTGAAGCAGGCCGGCGGCGCCCTCTTTCAGAAGCGTCCCGACCT
>RGNC01000186.1 GCA_010029175.1 Synechococcaceae bacterium WB8_1B_136
GCCTACCGCCACCTCTACATGCACCGCACCGGCCACTGGCTCGGCCTCGATGTGCACGATGTGGGGGCCTACCGCCTGGGCGAGCACCCGGTGGAGCTGGAGCCCGGCATGGTGCTCACGGTGGAGCCCGGCCTCTATGTGAGCGACAGGCTGCCCCTGCCGGAGGGACAGCCGCCCATCGACGAGCGCTGGAAGGGCATCGGCATCCGCATCGAAGACGATGTGGCCGTGACGGATCAGGGCCATGAGAACCTCACCGCCGCGGCGCTCAAGGCCCCGGCGGCGATGGAACGCTGAGGCCAGGGCCGTGATCCGGACGCGATGGCAACGGCTGGCCGCCCTGCTGGGCCTGGTGCTGGCGCTGCTGGGGCTGGTGCAGGCCTTGGCCTGGAACCCGGCCCGTGGCGGTTCTGCCCTGGCTGCCCGGTCGGCGCCGCCGCAGGTGGATCGGGTGCGGCGGGTGGATCCCGAAGCGCTGATCGTCCAGACCAAGGCCATCCCCGTTGAAACGGGGGTCTACATCAAAACGCTGCACAGCCTCTCGCTGGCTGAGCGGCGCTTCAAGGCGGAGGGTTTTTTCTGGTTGGAGTGGCCCCAGAGCCTGCAGGATCTGCTGGACGCCAATGGCATCGCCGCCGCCGATCTGGTGGAGCTATCGAACCTGATCGATGAAAACGATGCTGTGTTCAAGCCCTATGGGGATGTGATGCGGCTGCCTTCAGGTAATTATCGCTACCAGGTGCGTTTTTCAGGGGCGTTTTTCATTCCCTATCTGAGTTTCAAGGATTCTCCCTTTGATCAGATCTCCCTGCCGATCGTGTTTGAGGTGAGCCCTGATCTGTTCGCTCTGCAGGACAAGGCTGTGGTTTTGGTGCCGGATCCAGCGCCGGGGAGGTTGATGGGGGCCTACTCGGTTCTGGATGGCTTTCATCTCCACTCCGTTGAGCTGATGCCCCTGTTGCATGCCTACGGCACCTCCTGGGGGCTCGATAAGGGTGATCTCGACTACTCCGTGATCAGCGCGGTGGTGCGGTTGGACAGTGATTGGCTGGCCAGCTTTATCACCTATATCCTGCCCCTGTTGATTGTGTTGGCCATCGTGTTCGCCGCTCCTTCGCTGGAGGGGCGGCTGGGGGATGTGCGGGTGGCGATGCCCACCACAGCGCTGCTCACCCTGATCTTCCTGCAGCAGGCCTACAAGACCCACCTGCCGGCCCTGAGTTATCTCACGTTCCTGGATTGGCTCTACGCCTACGCTTATCTGGCAACGATTGCGCTGTTTTTTCTCTTTTTGTGGGGCAGCAATGCCTGCGCCGCGGTGTCTGAGGATCAGGTTCCGTTCGTGGTGAAGCGGATCAACCGGATCGACCAGATCTTTCAGCTGTCGGCCATCGTGGGCCTGCTGCTGGTGGGCTTGCTGGCCTGGGCGATCTGACCTGATTCCATCCAGGGCAGGTGGTCGCTCACCTGGGCGGTGGCGGGGATCACGGCGTCCGCTCCGGCGGCCAGCAACTGGGCCTCGTAGTGCGCGCGTTCCCGTTCCCGACCCGGCAGGTGAAAGTGGGGTGGTGCCACCGCCAGGCTCCAGAAGCGCTGGTCGGGGTGCTGTTGCCGGGCCCGCTGCACCGTGAGCACATCGGCCACGGTGTCGCCCAGGTAGGCCACTGGAGGCGCCTGCGGTCCCAGGGGCCCCGCCAGGGCCTGGGCCAGCCGCAGCAGGCCGGTGGGATCGGGCTTGTCCGGGGCGTCCCCCATGGCGATCAGGGGAGGCGCCGTCAGGCCCAGCCTCTGCTCCAGCACGTAGCGGGCGGATGGCGGTTCGGCGCCGCTCACGAAGCCCCACGCCACCCCCGCCCCCGTGAGTCCATCGAAGAAGGGACGCTCCACCAGCAGCGGCTCCTGGCCGATGAAGCCCTGCCAGGCGGCGGGATCACCCCAGGGATCGCCGCCGAAGTAGAAGCCGTTGAACACCTCCACCAGGGCCTCCAGGGCCGGCAGCGCGGTGCCGCGGCGCCGCAGCAGCTCGAGCGAGGCCTCCCAGTCGTTGTTCCAGCAGCCTTCCGCCTTGAGCGCGTCGATCGCCCCGGGATCCGGATGGGCGCCGCTGTAGTGCTGCACCGTTTCGGCGATGGCACGGCGGTAACTGCCGCCCACATCCCTGATCACACCATCGATGTCGAACAGCAGCACGGCGCTGGGGGCAGCACTGGCGGGCTGGCTGGGCTTCAGGGCAGGGGCCACGGCGGCTGGTAGGTTAGTTGTTTGTGATTAAGCCTTGAGCGCTGACACCATGAGCACCGAGAGCGCAGAGAGCGCCGTGGCGATCGCCGCTGCCGAGGTTTCCGCTGAGGACACCACCGAAGGCCGTCCCGTGCTGCGTGGTGCCAGTGCTGTGCTGGCCGCTGCCACCATTGATGAGAACGGCGTTCCCTCCGGCCGCACCCCCAAGGCCGATGAGGGTCGCTTTCTGCTGAAGATCCTCTGGTTGCCCGACAATGTGGCTCTGGCGGTGGATCAGATCGTGGGTGGCGGCCCCAGCCCCCTCACCTCCTACTTCTTCTGGCCCCGGGAAGATGCCTGGGAAACCCTCAAGACCGAGCTGGAGGGCAAGACCTGGATCACCGACAACGAGCGCGTTGAGATCCTCAACAAGGCCACCGAGGTGATCAACTACTGGCAGGAGGAGGGCAAGGGCAAGAGTCTCGATGAGGCCAAGCTCAAGTTCCCCGACGTCACCTTCTGCGGTACCGCCTGATCGGTTGCCCCAAGAGCGAGCGCCCCTGCGGGGGCGCTTTTTTTGTGCCAGTGGATTCTTCAGGTCTCAGTCGCCGGCCTCAATCCCCCACGTGGCCCGGGATCCAGGAGGTGGCCCCGTCTTGATGGGTGATCACAATGATCGGCTGGCCGTTGTGGGTGTCGTTGCGCCATTGCATCGCGACGCCCTGGCCGTTGGTGCCCACCACGCTCCCTGACCCACCGTCCATGAACTGATAGGTGGTGCGCTTCCCGTCTCCCCAGGTCACGGCATAGCCGGAATCCGGGTTGCCGCCTTCATCGCGGCAGGCCCAGAACTCCAGCTGAGATTTGTCCGTCAGGGTCTGTTCGCCGCTGGCATCGGTCTGGGAAAAAGCGCAGGTGTTGGGGTAGGTCTGGCTTGGGCCCTGCCCAAACTTGTACTGCTCCGCAGGTCCCCAAGGGCTGCTGGGGGTGGATGGGGTTTCCACCCGGCGCGGGGGCGGTGTGGTCGCAGGGGATGAGGTCTGCGGGGGTTGGCTGGCCGGCGAGGGAGCTTGCCGCGTCTGCTGCGACTGGTTGATCAGCACCCAGATCAGCGCCACCAACGCGCCACCGCACACCAGGGCCAGCAGGGCCACCACCGCACTGTTCAGCCCGCTTTGGCCCGTTGCCGCCGGCTGGATTGTGTAGGCGACCGTGGCGTTGGCTGGCGGCGGGGGCGGACCGGCGGCTGTGTCGGGCAGGTTGAGGATCCCGTTGAGCACCCGCTGCAGCCGATCGGTGATCACGCCGCTATAGGTGAGCTGGAGATCGGCGATCAGGCTGTCACGACCACTCAGCACCAGGGCCTGTTGATCCTGCAGCAGCAGGTTGCGCAGCCCTGGGCGCATCAACAGGTCGCGCAATGGAGCCAGCAACAGCAGATCCTGGCCCAGGTAGTCCGGC
>RGNC01000187.1 GCA_010029175.1 Synechococcaceae bacterium WB8_1B_136
GTTCAAACAGGGCCATCAGCATGAAGAGGTGCTGCTGGAGTGGCTGGAGGCTGAGGGCAAGGACGTCTACCGCCAACAACCGGTTGAGAAGGAAGCCCCGCCGCAAGAGGAGGACTATGCCAACACCCTGGCTGCGATGCAGCAGGGACGGCAGTACATCCACCAAGCAGCCCTGAAAAACGCTGAGATTCGCGGCTGGGCTGACCTTCTCGAACGCATCGAGAAACCATCGGCTCTCGGCGAGTGGAGCTACATCCCGATCGAATGCAAACTCTCCAGCCACCCCAAACCGATCTACCTCGTTCAGGCTTGCGCCTACTGCGAACTGCTGGAGCCAATCCTGGGTGAGCGGCCCGAACACTTCAAGCTCTACCTGGGTGGCCAACGCTTTGAGTTAGGGGAGCACGGCTACCCAGTGGAGCGCTTTTGGAGCTGGTACGAGCAGCTGCGCCAGCGCTACCGCGACTTCCGCGCCGCCTTTGATTCCAGCCAGGAACCAGAAGATGCCCCAGGGGATCACGGGCAATGGGAGCCGTTCATCCAGCAGCGACTGGAAGACAAGCGTGACCTGATCCTGGTGGCCGGCCTGCGCCAGAGCCAGCGGCGGAAGCTGCGGGCCGCCGGCATCACCACGATCGACGCGTTGGCGGCACTGGCGGCGGATCGCAGGGTGGACGGTGTCGAAGATGCCATGTTGGCGCGCCTGCGCGATCAGGCACGCATTCAGGTCGCCAGCGAGCAGCGCAGCAATGGCCGCCCGGCGTTTGAGGTGCGCCCGCTTGACCAGCAGAGCCGAGGGCTGGCGATGCTGCCGGCACCGGATACGGGCGACATCTGGTTTGACATGGAGGGCTTCCCTGACCCCATCAGTGGCGAGAAGCTCGAATACCTATTCGGCGCCTGTTACCGGGATACAGACGGTGCAGTGCAATTCAAGGGTTGGTGGGCCCATTCGCCCGCCGAGGAGAAGCAGGCCTTCCACGATTTCGTGGACTGGGTGGAGGCGCGCCGCGTGACCCATCCCAATCTGCATGTTTATCACTACGCCAGCTACGAAAAGACCGCCCTCGGCAACCTGGCCTCGCGCCACCAGATCCACCAGGCCCTGATCGATCAGTGGTTGCGCGATGAGCGGCTGGTGGACCTCTATCCGATCGTGCGCAACGGCCTGCTAGTGGGTGCTCCCAGCTATTCGATCAAGAAGGTGGAGCGCCTTTACGGCGACGCCCGCACCGAGGAGGTGGAAAACGCCGCTGATTCGGTGGTGCAGTACGCCGAATGGCGCAAGTCCCAGGATCCAAAGATCCTGGACGATCTTTACGCCTACAACGAAAAGGACTGCGAGGTCACTGAAGGGCTGCACCGCTTTCTGCTGGAGCTGCCGCAGCGGGCGACGATCCCCTTCCGGGCCAACAAATGGGGCAGTGCCGCCGCAGAAGCAGCCGAAGACGAGCAGGCCAGCGGGTACGAGAAAGAGCTGGAGGTGGCCGCCCGTGAGCTGCTGGCGGAGCTGGGCGATCCAGCTCCGGCGGCCCAGGACAAAGGAAAGAAGAAAGCGGAGATCGTCGACGCCGATCCAGAGGCGATTGGCCCACGCGGCCTCAGCCGCCGTGTGCACCGCCTGATCGGCCAGCTGATCGACTTCCATGAACGGGAAGGCAAGGTGGAGTGGTGGGAGTTCTTCCACCGCCTGCAGATGACGCCCGAGGAACGCCAGGACGACAGCGAGGTGATCGCCGGGGCGCACCTTGAAGGGGTGGAGCGGATCAAGAGTTCTCTGGGCTTCCGCTACCGCTTCGATGCCAGCCAACCGCTCAAGCTCGCCGCCAAGGAAGGCCGCAACCCCACCTTCGCTGTGGTGCCCCTGCTGCGCGATGGCCAGCGGCTGCAGCCCTTGGAGCAGCTATCTCTGGCCAATGGCAAGGCCTGGAGTGCCGAAGGCCAGCTGCATGAGGACAGGCCTGATGAGGTCACCCTGAAAGCCACAGGTGCCGCGCTGGCCAAGGCCGTGAATCTGAGCGGTGAGCAGCTGCCGACCGATGCCGATCTGGTTCCTCTCCCCAAGCTGATCTACCGCAGCATGCTCAAGGATCTGGTGCGGCTGGCTCAAGGTTGGGTGTTCGAGCATCAACCCCTCCCGCCGGCATTCCTGCATCTGCTGGAGCGGCGGGCGATTCCGGAGCTGGTGGCGTTGAACCAGCGCATCCGCCAGGATCCGGGCACCGAAGCCGCGGAGCTCACGGCCTTCCTGCTGCAAGCCGAAGGCGTAGGCCTGTCGCTGCAGGGGCCACCGGGCACGGGCAAGACCACCGTCACCGGCGAGCTGATCGCGGCATTGGTGGCCGCCGGCCAGCGGGTGGCGGTGAGCTCGAACAGCAATGCGGCGATCAATCATGTGCTCAAGAAGGCCCAGGGCTGCCTCGATGCACGGGGATGTGACGCCCTGGTGGTGAAGGCCTCCAGCACCTCCAGCCATGTCTCCGATGGCAAAGCCCTGGTCGGCTCCCGGGCCCAGGCCCTCAAGGAAGCTGATCTTCCCGCAAACCCCGCCGTACTCGGCGGCACGGTGTTTTCCCTGGTGAAGGAGACCCACGACGGGGCGCCCTTTGATCTGCTGGTGATCGATGAGGCCGGCCAGGTGTCGCTCAGCAACCTCCTGGTCATGAGCCGGGTGGCACGCAACATCCTGCTGGTGGGTGATCAACAGCAGCTCTCCCAGCCCAGCCGCGCCGATCATCCCGGTGAGAGCGGCCTGAGTTGCCTCGATTACGTGATGCAGGATCACGCCGTGGTGCCCGCCGATCGTGGCGTGTTCCTGGCCACCAGCTGGCGCATGCCGCCAGGGCTCACCGAGGTGGTTTCAGATCTGTTCTACGAAGGCCAGCTGCAGACAGCCGCAGGCAACACCGCCAATCAAGTGCACTGGAACGGCCAGCCCCAGGGGTTGGTGTTCGAGCCGGTGGAGCACAGCGGCAACGCCACGGCCAGCGAGGAGGAGGTGGAGCACATCGCCGATCTGGTGGAGCGGCTCCACGGCAGGGCCTACCAGCTGGCCAACGGTGAGCAGGGAACACTCAGCGGCGACCAGATCCTGATTACCGCGCCCTACAACATGCAGGTGAACCGGCTGCAGCGGCGCCTGGGCAACAAGGCCCGCGTCGGCACCGTCGACAAGTTCCAGGGCCAGGAAGCCCCCGTGGCGATCCATTCGCTCACCGCCAGCGACGCTGACAGCGCTCCCCGCGGCCTGGAGTTCCTGCTGGCCCCGAACAGGATCAACGTGGCAATCAGCAGGGCCCAATGCCTGTCGATCGTGGTGGGCTCGCCACAGCTCGCGACCGGCATCAACAACGGCATCAGCACGGTGGAGCAGCTCAATCGCCTATGTCGCGTGATGCAGGCGACTACGCCATGAGCCGTCGTTCGCATGACGAACGCTTCCCATTCCAGGGATCGGTGGGACAGTGATCTCCAGCAGACCACGCGACCCCGATGCGTTTGATTCACACCGCCGATTGGCAGATCGGCAAGCCCTATGGCACGGTTGCCGACGAGCAGAAGCGCTTCCGGCTGCAGCAGGAGCGCATCACAGCTGTTGGCCGCATCCGCGACGTGGTGCGGCTGCAGAACGCCCAGCTGGTGCTGGTGGCCGGGGATCTG
>RGNC01000188.1 GCA_010029175.1 Synechococcaceae bacterium WB8_1B_136
ACAGATAGGTCTACCGAGACGGGCTGGGCTTGTGCCTGATTAAGGCTCACCGTGATTCGGCGGGCGATCCAACTCCCTGTGCTCCCCTCAAAGAGTTCCTGGTTGGCAATGCTGAAGCTGGCCGGTGGCGGCGGTGGCGGCAGGTCGTTATCGATCAGAGTGGCTGTGGCGGATCCCAAGCCGGCGGCAATGGTGTAGGCAGCATTGGCTGAAATCTGATACGTGATCGTGCGAATCGGATCGACGCTGGTATTGTTGATTGTAGGCAGGCTGAGTGTGGTTGAGAGTGCCCCTGCAGGAATGACGACAGAGCCGGTGCGGCTGAGTGGGTCGTATGTTGCAGGCCACTGATAGTCGGTTCCGCCGGCTGCTGTGCCAGATCGCCCGGTCCGTCCTGGCCCTTGAGGTGGCGATCGAAGAAGGCCAGTTGCAGGCGGTCGATGCCCCCCTGCCAGCCCAGATGGGTCCAGGGACCGATCCGCAACAGCTGCTGGCTGCCGCCGGAGCGGGCCCGCTGCCACAGGTCGAGCACGCCGCTCAGGTGGGGGTCGTGCCAGCCGCCGATCTGCAGCATCGGCCGGCTCCAGAGGGCAGCGGGTGGTTCGTGGTGCCGCCAGCCGTTGGCGCTGCCGGGATCGCCGGCCATCCAGCCCATGCCCATGCCCTCGGGGTCGTGGCGCTGCAGCAGGGCCAGCCCCTCCTCCAGGAAGGCCCCGCTCTCCAGGCTGCGGCGGATGGCGCTCCAGCCCTCCCCATCCCCCTGGCGCCGGCAGCCCTGGGCCGCCAGCTGCAGAGCCCAGGCCAGCCCCAGGGCCCACCAGTGGGCCCCGCCGCTGCTGGCCCAGTGCAGGCGCTCATCCAGTCCCGCCATGGCGGGGGCCAGGGCATCCGGCAGCTGGTCGGGATCCCGCCACAGCAACTGGGTGAGGCCCTGGTAGGAGAAGCCGTAGCAGCCGATGCGGCCGTTGCACCAGCTCTTGCTGCGGAGCCAGGCCAGGCTGGCAGTTCCGTCGTCGGCCTCCTGGGGGAAGCCGCCGAACGCGCCGGAGGAGTCGCCCCGGCCCCGCACGTCCTGCACCACCACGGCGTAGCCATGGCTGGCATACCAGTGGGGGTGGGCGTACACCACGGTGGAGGCGATGGCGCGGCCGTAGGGCTGGCGCATCAGCAGCGTGGGCCAGGGTCCCGCTCCCGCGGGGCGCCAGATCCTGCACACCAGGGTGGTGCCATCGGCCGTGGTGAAGCGGTCGTCGCTGACACTGACGGGCGCCGCGGTCACGTCAGCGCACGTCGGGGCAGTGCAGCCCCACCACGTAGGTGCTCAGGATTTCGGCATCGGTGTTGCTGAGGCCCTGGCTCGCCGCCACCCGGGCCACCGCCTGGGGTGCGGTGTAGGAGATCCCCTGGCCATTGAGGCTGCGCAGCTCCTCGCAGAGGGCCTTGGCCTTCTGGGGGTTCTGCTTCACCGAGTTGAGCAGGGCTGAATTGGCCAGGGCTGGAGCAGCCGCCAGGCTGGCCAGCAGGGCGGCTGCCAGCGGCAGGCTGCGGGACAGGCGATGGACCACGGCGGATGGCGGGCCGCGCACGGCCGCCAGAGATGTTGACTCCATTTCAGAGCCGCGCCGTCAGCGCTGGCGGCGGCCTGGGGTCAGTTCCAAGGGCGACTGGCTGCGGAGCGGGCCTGGCGGATCCAGCGGCTGAGGGTGGCGGCATCCACCCGCGGCGGCGCCATGCCCAGCAGGGAGCGCTCCAGGCGGCCCAGCTGGGTGAGCAGCTGCTGGGGCGATGCCTCCGCCAACCCCTTGCCCGTGGCGATGCCGGCATAGAGCAGCAGGGCCGCCTCCTCCGGTTGCAGGCCCACCTCCACCAGCAGGCGTGCCTGGCCCCGCAGCTTGCGCAGCTGGCGCTCCAGGGCACCGCCCCGGCACAGCATGCGCAGCTGCGGATCGCTGAGGTGGGCCAGCTGCTCCCAGCTCTCGATGCCCGCGGCCTGCAGGGCCGCCTGTTCGCGCTGGAAGTGGCGGGGGAGGGGATACAGGGCGGTCAGGGCGCCACGACCACCTGGCCGTCCCGCAGGTCGCGGGTGGCCTCCGCCAGGATCACGGGCCTGTCGGTGCCCGGCTCCACCGCCTCCACGCGCCGCAGGCGCACGTGCACCAGTTGGTCGCTGCTGGTGCGGCCGCTGCCCCGCAGGTTGCGGGCCACCTGCTCCACGCTGGGCCGGAACGCCTCCTGGGGCAGATCCGCCGGCGCCGCGGCGATCACCAGGTCGGCGCCGTTGTCGAACACCACCGGCACACTCACGGCTCCCTCCACCACGCTGCGGGGGGCGTAGCTCACGGCAAAGGCCAGGCAGGACAGCGACAGCAGCACGGTGAAGCTGGTGACGCCCACCAGCCGGAAGCGGATGCCCCACTGGGCCACGAACCCCACCACGGTGAGCACGGCCAGCAGGCCGCCGGCCAGGCCCAGCCACTGGCCGGCCGTCAGCAGCAGGGGATCGGCGGGCATGGCGGTGTGGAGGGGCGGGAGAGTCCCCCTATATTGCGGCCTCTTCAGCTGCTGACTGCCACGGGCCGATGGGGCTGCAGCCTGAGGAGTCTGAACAGCCTGCGGGCCGCCCCCCGTCCGGCCGGCGCCTTCTCGGCCCCCTGCGCCTGGGCCGGCCGGCAATGCTCGCCACCGCTGGTGCTGCCGCAGCCCTCGCCCTGGGCTGGTACGGGGCCGACCAGGCGGCAGGACAGCTCTACCGGCGTCTGCGGCCCTGGGTGCAGCGGCAGGCGGGTCGCGCCATGGGCCATCCCCTGCAGTTGGGGCCCTACCGGGGCCTGAGCCCCTGGGGGATCCGTACGGGGGCCAGCCGCTTCCTGCCCGGCCCCGACAACCCTTCCACCATTGAGGCGGATGGGGCCAGCGTGGCCCTCGACCCCCTGCGCAGCCTGCAGCAGCGCTGCTGGGTGCTGCAGATCCGGGTGCATCAGGCGCGGGTGCAGTTGCGCCGCAACAGCCGCGGGGCCTACTGGTCGCTTGGGGCGTTGCCGCCGGGGCGCCGGCCGCCTCCCCTCGGCCTGCGCATTGCCCTGGAGGGGCCGGCCCAGGTGCTTGTGGTCCCCGCCAGCGGGCCCGTCCTGCGGGTCGAGGTGGCCGGCGACACCACGATCCAGCTGCGGCAGCATCAGCTGGCGATCAACGCCCTGGTGCGCCTTCCCCAGGGCAGGCAACCGGGGGGGCAACTCAGCCTGCGGGCCCAGGGCCAGTGGTCGCGCCGCCAGTGGCAGGCCCGCCTCGCCCTGCGCCAGTGGCCGCTCCAACCCCTGGTGCCGCTGCTGCCCCCGGGTGTGCAGCGCCCCTTCGCGGGGCGCCTGGATGGCCGGGCCACGGGCCTGGTGGTGCTTCGCGATCCGGGGCGGCGGGGGCCGCGCCAGCCAGCCCAGGGCCGCAGCTGCCAGGGGGATCTGGCGCTTGAGGCTGTCCGCTGGCGGGCTGCCGTGTTGCCGGTGCCGCTGCAGGCGCCGCGGCTGGACCTGCGCTGCCAGGGGCAGCGGCTGCAGCTGCTGCCCGCCAACCTCGCCATGGCCCCCTGGACCGGCCGGGTGTCCGGTTCCTATCAGCT
>RGNC01000189.1 GCA_010029175.1 Synechococcaceae bacterium WB8_1B_136
GGGCCGCACCCCCACGGTGACGGAACTGGCGGAGGCGGTGGAGCTGCCGGAGGAGGAGGTGAAGGACCTGCTCTGCCGGGCCCGCCAGCCGGTGAGCCTGGAAACCAAGGTGGGCGACGGCGACGACACCGAGCTGCTGGATCTGCTGGCGGCCGATGGCAGTCAGCCCGACGACCTGGTGGATGGCGAGTGCCTGCGCGGCGACATGCGCGCCCTGCTGGAGCGACTCCCTGATCTGCAGGGCCGTGTGTTGAAGATGCGCTACGGCATCCCCTGCGCCGATGTGCCCGATCCCGATGAGCCGATGAGCCTCACCGGCATCGGCCGCATCCTCGGCATGAGCCGCGATCGAGTCCGCAACCTGGAGCGCGATGGCCTGGCCAGCCTGCGCCGCCTCAGCGAGAGCGTGGAGGCCTACGTGGCGGTGTGATCGCCGACGGCCAGCTCCAGCTCCAGCACCTGCCGGCCCTGCGGGGCGCGCTCCTGGATTGGTGGGAGGTCCATGGTCGCCACGCGATTCCCTGGAAGCAGGGTTCCTGCGGCACCCTCGCCGCGTCCGGCAAACCGCTCGATCCCTATCCGATCTGGATCGCCGAGGTGATGCTGCAGCAGACCCAGCTGCAGGTGGTGCTGCCCTACTGGCAGCGCTGGATGGCCGCCTTTCCCAATCTGGAGGCCCTGGCGGCTGCTGAGGAGCACCAGCTGCTGCTGCTCTGGCAGGGGCTGGGCTACTACTCCCGTGCCCGGCGCCTGCAGCAGGGGGCGCGGCAGCTGGCGGGGCAGCCCTGGCCCCGCACGCTCGAGGGCTGGCTGGCCCTGCCGGGCATCGGCCGCAGCACCGCCGGCAGCATCCTCTCCTCGGCCTTTGATCTGGCCTTCGCCATCCTCGATGGCAACGTAAAGCGGGTGCTGGCACGGTTGACCGCGTGCCCCAGGCCGCCGGCGCGGGAGCTCTCCGGGTTCTGGCGGCTGAGTGAGCTGCTGCTCGATCCGCAGCGGCCCCGGGCGTTCAACCAGGCTCTGATGGATCTGGGCGCCACGGTTTGCACGCCCCGCAATCCCCGCTGCGGCCACTGCCCCTTGATGGAGCACTGCGCTGCCTACGCTGCCGGCACTCCGGCCCACTACCCCGTGAAGGACACCCCCCGCGAGCTGCCGTTCCAGGTGATTGGCGTGGGCGTGGTGCTCAACGGCGCCGGCCAGGTGCTGATCGACCAGCGGCTCAATGAGGGGCTTCTCGGCGGCCTGTGGGAATTTCCGGGTGGCAAGCAGGAACCCGGCGAGGCGATCGAGGCCACCATCGCCCGCGAGCTGATGGAGGAGCTGGCGATCACGGTGGAGGTTGGTGAGCCGCTGATCACGCTCGAGCACGCCTACAGCCACAAGAAGCTGCGCTTTGTGGTGCACCTCTGCCAGTGGCTGTCCGGCGAGCCCCAGCCCCTGGCCTGCCAGCAGGTGCGCTGGGTGGAGCCGGCCCAGCTGAGTGGGTTCCCCTTCCCCGCCGCCAACGCCCGCATCATTGCCGCGCTGCTGGAGCGGCTCGCTGTGGCTGACGCCGCCGTTGGTTCGGATCACCCTGGAGACACTGCTGCCGCGGCCTGACCGGCCGCCTGGGTGATGGCTGAACCGATCTCCGGCGCGCCCGAGCTGATCGGCGCACCTGAGCTGACCGGCGCACCCCAGGTGATCTGCCTGGGGGAGGCCCTGGTGGATCGGCTGGGGCCGCCGGGGGGAGATCCGGCCACCGCTGCACCCGAGCAGCGCGATGATCGCCTTGGCGGGGCCCCCGCCAACGTGGCCTGCGGTCTGGCGCGCCTGGGCACGCCCGTTGCCTTCGCCGGCCGCCTGGGCTGCGATGCCATCGGCGCGACCTTCGTGCGCCTGCTTGAGCAGCGGGGAGTGGAGCTCTCCGCCCTGCAGCGGGATCCCGAGCGGCCCACTCGGATCGTGCTGGTGCGCCGGGATGCCGCCGGCGACCGCAGGTTTGGCGGTTTTGCCGGTGATCGGGGCCAGGGCTATGCGGATCAGGCCCTGGCGGCTGAGCCCCTGGAGCACGCCCTCGCTCCCCTGCTGGCCGGCGCCCGCTGGCTGCAGATCGGCAGCATTCCCCTGGCCAGCCCCAGCTCTGCCCGGGCCCTGAGCGGGGCTGTGGAGCTGGCCCGGATCCATGCTGTGGCCGTGGCCCTGGATGTGAACTGGCGCCCCACCTTCTGGGACCCGGCCGCTGATCCCGCCAGCGGGCCCACCGCGGCCCAGATCGCTGCCATGGAGCCCCTGTTGCAGCAGGCCGCCCTGCTCAAGTGCGCCGCCGAGGAAGCCCGCTGGCTGTTTGGCAGCGCCGACCCGGTGGCCGTGAGCGCCGCCCTGCCCCAGCGGCCCGGCGTGGTGGTGTCCGATGGCGGAGCGCCGTTGCGTTGGTGCCTGCAGGGCCGCAGCGGCGAGCAGCCCGCCTTTCCGGTGCCCGTCGTCGATACCACCGGCGCCGGCGATGCCTTCATGGCCGGGTTGCTGCATGGACTCTGCGGCCCGCCTCAGCCCGTGGAGGCCTTGCTGCGCTTCGCCGCGGCCTGTGGCGCCCTGGTGTGCCAGGGGGCCGGTGCCATCGATCCCCAGCCCGGTGCCGCCGAGGTGCGCGCCTTCCTGGCGGCCCGGGAGGGGATGGCCTGCCCGCCAGGACTTAGCTAAGACTTAGCCAACACGCGCGCGTCGCCGTCAGCCCCAGGCCGCGGGGGCGATCAGCGCCACCTGGCGGCCCGCTTCGGGGTTGGTCCGGTCGGCGAGGCTGAGCCAGACCTGCCAACAGCCCTCCGGCAGGGCGCTGAGGCGCTCGGGCCACTCCACCGCCAGCAGGGCGCCCAGGGCCCGGGCCTCCTCCTCCTCCTGGGCGAACAACTCATCGGCCGCGGCGGGCAGCTCCAGGCGGTAGAGGTCGAGATGCACCAGGCCGCCAGCCCTGCCGCCCGGCAGCGGGTAGTGCTGGGCCAGGGCGAAGGTGGGGCTGGTGATCGGCTCGCTGATGCCGAGGCCCGCCGCCAGGCCCTGCACCAGGCAGGTTTTGCCGGCGCCCAGATCGCCTTGCAGCAGCAGGGTGCTGCCAGGATCCAGCCGCCCGGCCAGCTGGCGTCCGAAGGCATGGGTGGCGGCGGCATCGGCCAGGTGGTGCGTCACGTGGGATCAGGAGTGACTTGTAGATTGCCTCCACAGCGAGCCCGAAGCCTCGGCGTCTCCGCAGGACTTTCCCAACCACGCCCTCCCAGCCGGGAGCGAGCCGTACCCCAAGCGAGCACAACCCATGGTGGCGACCCCCACTGCCCCTGCCCTGCAGAGCACCAGCACCTATGTGATCGCCGATCTCGGCCTGGCCGACTTCGGCCGCAAGGAGATCGCGATCGCCGAAACCGAGATGCCGGGCCTGATGGCCCTGCGCCAGAAGTTCGGCGCCGAACAGCCCCTCAAGGGCGCCCGCATCGCGGGTTCCCTGCACATGACGATCCAGACTGCTGTTCTGATCGAGACCCTCGTGGCCCTCGGCGCCGAACTTCTGGCGCAGGGCCATCAGGCCCGGCATCTCGGTTTCGGCGATCGCGATCTCCTTGCGGCCGAAG
>RGNC01000190.1 GCA_010029175.1 Synechococcaceae bacterium WB8_1B_136
GCTCTGTTCTAGGGAATGGGTCGTGCCGCCAGAGGCCGCCGCCCCCCTTCACCGCCCACCGGCGTGCCTAGAACGAGGGAGCCCCCTCTGCGGCCAGCCGCGATGTTCCTCAAGACCCGTCAGGACGGCTCCCTGGTGGAAGTGCTCAACCTCCAGCAGTTGTTCGATCCCTTCGCCAGCACCGTGCAGGGGCGGCTCCATGCCGGCGAGGAACTGCAGGACAGCGAGGCCCTGCTCAAGGCCGATCTGCTGTTCCCCTCCAGTGAAGCCCTGCCCCGCTGCTGGCTGGATCCGAGCTATCAGCGTCCCTGAGGCCAGGGGTGAGCAGGGCCTGCACCTGGGCATCATCGAGCTGGTCAAACCGCTCATACCAGGCCCCCACGGCCATCAGCCCCTGCACCTCCGCCAGGGCCTCCAGCCCATCAACAAGGGGCCGCAGCCGCGTCGCAACGGCGCGGTCAATCACGGGCACGGCGAGCACCAGGCGGGCCGGCCCGCACTGGCGCAACGACTCCACCGCCGCGCGCACCGTGAGGCCCGTGGCCACGCCGTCGTCCACCACCAACAGATCCCGCCCCCGCAGCGCCGATGGGGCTGGATCGCCGAACAGCCGCTGCCGCCGGCGCAGTTCATCGTCCTGCTCGGCCACCAGCCGCCGGCGCAGCGGTGGATCCAGGTGCAGCTGGCGCAGGTAGGGCTCATCCCAGAGCAAGACGCCACCCGGAGCGATGGCCCCGATGGCCACCTCGGGAGCCGCAGGATGGGCCAGCTTGCGCACGGCCCAGCTGGCCAAGGGCAGGTGCAGCACCTGCGCCACTTCCGCCGCCACCGGCACCCCGCCACGGGGCAGGCCGATCACCAGGGGGCGTGTCCCCCTGGCACGGCCGTCGTCGGCCCAGGGCCGCAGGCGTTCCGCCAGGGCGCGGCCGGCCTGCTGGCGATCTCGCCACAGGGGTGCCATCTGGCTCATCCGCGCAACCTCCTTGCAGCCCTGGTGTGCAGAGCAACAGCCACCACCACAACTCTGGCGGGATTGGCGCCGGTTGGAGGGCGTGGTGCAGGGCCTGGACAGAGACAGCCAGACCGCTGACAGCATCTGAGGGGTTGGCCGATCCAACGCCGAGCCCAGATCTAGGCTGACGCCTCAACGTTCGGCGGAACAGCCGCTGCCGCATGCCCCGATTGCGTCTCGACCGGCTGAAGGCAGCCCTGGTGGGGGCTCCGCTGCCCACCAGCGCCCATGCCGAGGAACGCCTGAGCAACGGCGAAGCCCTGGCGATCCTCAGCTCCGATGCCCTGTCGTCGGTGGCCTACGCCACCCAGGAAATCGTGCTGGTGCTGGGCATGGCCGGCGCGGCGGGCCTGGGCTTCACCCTGCCGATCACCGGCCTGATCGTGGCCCTGATGGTGATCGTGGCCATCAGCTACCGGCAGACGATCAAGGCCTATCCCCACGGCGGCGGCTCCTACCGGGTGAGCCACGAAAACCTGGGCGACATCCCCGGCCTGGTGGCCGGCGCCTCCCTCTCGATCGACTACGTGCTCACCGTGGCGGTGAGCACTGCCGCCGGCATTGCGGCCCTCACCTCCTATTTCCCCTCCCTCGACACGATTCGGGTGCCGCTCTGCCTGGCGGCGGTGGTGGTGTTGATGGTGGCCAACCTGCGGGGGGTGCGCTCCAGCGCCCAGATCCTCAGCGCCCCCACCTACGTGTTCATGGCGGCGGTGTTCACCCTGCTGGTGGCCGGGGGCGTGAAGGTGATGGCCGGCGAGCTCACGCCGATCACGGCGGTGCAGCAGAACCTGCTGATGGGAGAGGAACACGGCGGCCAGTTGATGGCCGTGGGCGGGGTGCTGCTGATGCGGGCCTTCAGCTCCGGCTGCGCAGCCCTCACCGGCATCGAGGCCATCAGTGATTCCGTGATGGCCTTCCAACCCACGGAGTGGAAGAACGCCCGGCGGGTGCTCACGGTGATGGTGCTGCTCCTCGCCACGATGTTCGGGGGCATCAGCCTGCTCACCCACCACCTGGGCAGGGTGTACCAGGAGAACGGGCCCACGCTGCTCTATCAACTGGGCCAACAGGTGTTCGGCAACGGCTCGTTGCTGTTGGTGCTTCAGCTCTCCACCCTGCTGATCCTGCTGCTGGCGGCCAACACCGCCTACGCCGACTTCCCCAGGCTGGCGAATTTCCTGGCCCAGGATGGTTACCTGCCCCGCCAGCTCACCTCCCTGGGGGATCGCCTGGTGTTCAGCAACGGCATTCTGGCCCTGAGCGGATTTGCCGGCCTGCTGCTGGTGGTGTTCGGCGGCAGCGTGACCCGGTTGATCCCCCTCTACGCCGTGGGGGTGTTCCTCAGCTTCAGCCTCTCCCAGGCGGGCATGGTTGTGCACTGGTGGAAGGAGCGGGGCCGTGGCTGGCTGGGCAAGGCCCTGGTGAATGGTTTCGGCGCGTCGGTCACCGTGGTGGTGACGGGGGTGCTGCTTTACAGCAAGTTCACCCAGGGAGCCTGGCTGGTGGTGCTGGCGATTCCGTTGCTGGTGAGCCTGTTTCTCACCATCAAGGAGCACTACCGCCAGGTGGCCAAGCGGTTGCGGCTGGCGGCCGACAAGAAGCTGAGCCTGCCACCGGCGCCGGCCCAGGGCGGGGCACCGGTGGTGGTCCTGGTGGGACAGCTGCATCGGGGCAGCTTTGAGGCGGTGCGCTATGCCCGCAGCATCGCCAAGGAACTGGTGGCGGTGCATGTGGACCTGGGGCTGGGCAAGGCCGAGGCCTTCCGCCAGCAATGGCAGCGGCAACTGCCCGAGATCCCCCTGGTGGTGCTGGATTCGCCCTACCGCTCCCTGATCGACCCGGTGCTCGATTTTGTGCGCCAGTTCGAGATTGAACACAAGAAAGACCGCGACAAGTTCTGCACCGTGGTGTTGCCGGTGTTCGTGACCCGCCACCGCTGGGAGAACCTGCTGCACAACCAGAGCACCATCGCCCTGCGCAGCGCCCTGCGGGCCCAGGGCACCCGGGTGGTCACCACCGTGGGCTTCTACCTCTGATCCACCCGTGAGGAGTGCGGATCACTCCTCGGGAGCCATGCGCGTGAGCTGGCGGTCATGTTCCAGCAGCCGCTCCACCAACAGCTTCAGCAGCAGGGAAACAATCGCCACACCACCGAGAACCATGGCAGCACCGAAGGCCAATTCGGTGTGATATTGCTTGTAGGCGTCTTCGACGAACAACGGCAGAGTCTGGGTTTCGCCGCGGATGTTGCCGCTCACCACAGACACAGCGCCGAACTCACCCAGGGCCCTGGCCGTAGTGAGGATCAGGCCATACAGAGCCGCCCAGCGCACCGATGGCAGAGTGACCTTCCAGAACACCTGCCAATCATTGGCACCGAGGGTTTTGGCGGCCTCCTCCTGCTCCCATCCCTCCTCCTCCAGCAAGGGAATCACCTCACGGGCCATGAATGGAAAGGTCACGATGATCGTGGCCATCACGATGCCAGGCCAGGAGAAAATGATCTTCCAACCCAGGCTGTTCACCAACCAGGCCAGCAGGCCATGGCTGGGGCTGTAGAGCAGCACCAGCATCAAACCCACCACC
>RGNC01000020.1 GCA_010029175.1 Synechococcaceae bacterium WB8_1B_136
GGTGGTGGCTGGATTCCGGGCAGGGGCGGCGGCCGCGGCTGATGGGCTGCTGTCGCCGCTGCGGCGCTGCATCAGCGTCCAGCCCCACAGTCCTGCACCCGTCAGGCCCAGCAGCAGCACCAGAGCGCCGATCCACGCCGGAGGGGCAGGCAGGCGGGCAGGGGATTTCGGTCGGCCAGGCGCCAGGGGCGCCGGAGCCGGCTTGATCACCCCCACGCCCTGCTTGAGGGGGGCGATCAACCCATCCACCTCCACGCCCAGGGCCAGCGCCACCCGGCGTGCCTGGGCAATCACGAACACCGGTTCCGGGAGCCGCGTCGTGTCGGCCTCCTCCAGGGCCTGGAGCTGCTCGTCGCCCATGTGCAGCTGGGCCGCCAGGGCGGCCCGATCAATGCCGCGCTGGAGCCGGGCCTGCCGCAGCGTGGCCCCCAGGCGTTCCAATGGGGAGCTGGTGTCCGACTCCTGGGGCTCTGGGCCAGCGTTGAGGTCCATGGCGGTTTGGCTGGCGCTCACGATGTCCGGCCGTTGTGGCGTGTGGGCATTCTCACCCGATCGGTTCGTGATGGCATCTGGCCGACAACGTCTGAAGTGTCGTGCACACGCCACGGTCTGGTGAAGCCGCGATGCGAGCAAAGAGCTGATCAGCCGAGAAGCCAGGCTGCTCCGAGGCCCTGCAGCTCCGAAGCCCTGGGGAAGGCGCAGGGCGGAAGAATGATTGAAATGGGCGATACTGGATTCGAACCAGTGACCCCTTCCGTGTGAAGGAAGTGCGCTACCGCTGTGCTAATCGCCCGCACCACAACAGGATAGACCACCACGGGACCCCCATTTCAGGCCGCGCCTCCGCGGAACAGGTGGGTGTGGCTGGCGCTGTACAGCTTTGAGCGGGCCTCGCCGGGGGCGGCCAGGGCTGGGCTCACCACGTAGAGGGTGGTGCGGATCAACTGCCGCTCCTGGCTGATCCGGGCGATGTCGCTCAGGGGCACCACCGTGAGCCACTGGTCGGGCCAGCTCACGCGATAGCCAATGGCCACCGGCGTGTCGGCTGGATAGTGCAGCAGCAGCTCCGCCTGCACCTCCTCCACGTGGCGGGCGCTCAAGTAGAGACAGAGCGAGGCCTGCAGGGCGGCCAACTGTGCCAGGGTCTCGCGCTCCGGCACGCCGGTGCGGCCGCCGGCGCGGCTGAGCACGATCGTCTGCACCAGGCCGGGGATCGTGAGCTCGGCGCTGAGGGCGGCGGCGGTGGCCTGGTAGGCGCTCAGGCCAGGCACTACCTCCACGGCGATGTCGGCATCCAGGAGGCGGCAGAGCTGTTCGTTGAGGGCGCTGTAAAGGCAGGTGTCGCCATCGTGAAGGCGCACCACCCGCTTGCCCGCGCGGGCGCGATCGAGCATCACCTCCATCAGCTGCTCGAGGGTGAGGGTGCTGGTGCGGATCCGCTCGCAGCTCTCGGGAGCCATGGCCGCCAGTTGTGGGTTCACCAGCGAGTCGGTCCAGATCAGCACCTCGGCCTGCTCGATCACGCGGGCAGCCCGCAGGGTGAGCAGGTCCGGCGCTCCCGGACCGGCTCCCACGATCCACACCTGAGGTCTGGTCATGGCTGTTGCACTCCGCTGGGGTCGGGCAGCAACCGTTGCTTGCCGTACAGCCAGTAAAGCCCCAGGCCACCGGCGGCCATCAACAGCAGGCTCACCAACTGGGCCATGCGCAGGCCGCCAGCACAGAAGGGTGGGGTACCCACCAGGCAGAGCGGGTCGATGCGCAGCCCCTCGATCCACAGGCGTCCGCTGCTGTAGGCCAGCAGATACACGCAGCTCAGGGCCCCGGGCGGCAGCTTCAGCCGGCCGGTGCTGCCGCGGTGGAACAGGGTGAGCAGCAGCGCCAGCACCCCCAGATTCCAGAGGGATTCATAGAGAAACGTGGGGTGGAAGGTGGTCTGGTCGAGAAACTCCACCGGCCGGTTGGCGAAGGGGATCGTCAGTTTCCAGGGCAGGTCTGTGGGCAGGCCGAAGGCCTCGGAGTTGAAGAAGTTGCCCCATCGGCCGATGGCCTGCCCCAGGGCCACCGAGGGCAGCAGCACATCCAGCAGGTTCCAGAAGGGGAGACGCCGCCAGCGGGCGTAGAGCACCACGGCGAGGGTGCCGCCGATCAGGGCGCCGTGGATGGCGATGCCGCCGCGCCACACGGCCAGGGCATCGAGCCAGTTCAGCTGGTATTGGCGCCACTCGAAGATCACGTAGTAGAGCCGGGCACCGATCACGGCTGCCAGCACCAGGATCGGCAGCATATCAGCGATCAAGGCCGGCTCGATCCCCCGCCGCTTCCCCAGCCGCATCGACAGCAGCAGGCCGAGCAGCACGGCGATGGCGATCAGCAGCCCATACCAGCGCAGGGAAAAGGGCCCCAGCTGAAACAGCAGGGGCCCTGGGGAGGTGAACAGGGCGAGGGCCATCAGATGCCTTCGGCGGCCTGCACTTTTTCAAACTGCTTCTTCTTCAGCACCAGCATGATCTGGGCCAGGGCCACGGCGGCGAAGAAGGCCAGCAGGCCGTAGATGCGGGCGGGGTTCTGCAGAACCACCTCAGCATCCAGCTGGCCGAAGCCACCCACGTTGGGATCGTTGGTGAGGGCGGTGCCGGCGGCCACGGCTTCACCCACCTGGGCGGTGATGGCGGGGCCGGCGGGGATGGCCTCATTCACGCTGGTGCCATCTGCGGTCTTGATGACCACCACCGAGCCGCCGTTCTCGCCCGCGTTGATGGCCTCAACGGTGCCGGCCACGGAGGCGTTGAACACGCCGTTGTTGCTCTTCTCGCCGGTGGGATACACCTGACCGCGGCCACGGTTGCCGCCCACGTGCAGCTGGTACTTGCCGAAGTGGATGGCGCTGTCGGCAGCGGGGTCAGGGGAGAGGATCGGGAAGACGATCTTCTGGTGTTGATCGCCGGGCAGCGGACCCACCAGCAGGATGTTGGGGTTGTCGTCGTTCCAGGTGGTCACGTAGACCCCGGCGGTCTCCTCCTTGAGCTCGTCGCTGAGGCGATCGGCGGGGGCCAGCTGGAAGCCATCGGGCAGCATCACGATCGCGCCCACGTTCAGGCCCGTGGGGCTGCCGTCGCCGGACACCTGCTGGACATTGGTGTCGTAGGGGATCTCCACCTCCACCTTGAACACCTCATCGGGGAAGACCGCCTGGGGCACTTCCACATGGGTGGGTTTCTTGGCCAGGTGGCAGTTGGCGCAGGCCAGTTTGCCGGTGGCCTCGCGGGGGTAGTCGTAGTTCTGCTGGGCCCAGAAGGGATAGGCATAGCTGGCCTGGGGGGCGATCAGCAGAGCGCCAAGGGCCAGCAGGGAGCTGAACAGCAGGGAGAGGGAACGGCGCATGTTGCGGAGGGGGCGAGGAGGGATGGAGGCGGAGGAGATCAGGCCCACCAGGGCTTCTCGCCGGTGCGGAAATCGGTTTCGGTCCACTGGCTGAGGAACACGTTGTCGTTCTCGACCGACACGTGGGCCAGGGCCAGGGACAGGGGTGCAGGGCCCCGCACCACCTTGCCTGTGGCGTCGTACTGGGAGCCGTGGCAGGGGCACATGAACTTGTTGGCACCCTCGTTCCAGGGCACCACGCAGCCCAGGTGGGTGCAGATGGCGTTGATGCCGTAGCTGCCGATGGCATCGCTGCCCTCGACGATCAGATAGGTGGGATCGCCCTTGAGGCCCTGCACCAGGCTGCGGTCTCCCTCCTTGTGGGTGCTGAGCCAGCCGCTGGCGGTCACCACATTGCCCAGCTCGTCCTTGGCGGTGGTGCCACCGCCGCCGCCGGCGGCCCGGGGGGGAATGAAGTAGTTCACCACCGGGTAGAGGGCACCCAGGGCCACGCCCGTCACGGAGCCGAAGGTCAGCAGGTTCATGAACTGCCGACGACCCATTCCGGGAACATCACCGCTCGAGGCGCTCGCTGGGATCTGGGTCATACGGGGCGGCGTCGTGGCCACAGCAACGTGGCGCCCATTATGAACCTTGCCCTATCCGCCCCGGGCGCTCCCGTCCGCCTTGCAGCGGCACCCTGCAACATGCTGTTGCGCACCAGTTCCGCAGGCCTTCCCGTGCCCCTGCCCGCCGATCCGCCTGCCGGTGCTCATCCCCCGGCCACTCCCCTCAGCGCCGCTGAGCTGCTGCAGACCCTGCGCCGCCGCTGGCAGGCCTCCTACGACCTGCAGCTCACCTCCAGGCGCGGCCGCCTCTACCTGCAGGTGATGTGGGCCTACATGGAGCAGCAGTCGTTCCCCCTCGATGCCGAGGCCTACGGCGCCAAGCTGGAGGAGCTGGTGGCCACCCTCAATGGGCTGGGGGTGGCCGCTCAGGTGCGCACCTGGCTCACCACCACCGCCGACAAGCCCCGGCTGGGCAGGGCCATGACGCTGCCCCTGGAGCTGAACCCCGGCCGGGCCAGCGAATTTCTGCTCTGACGCGACGTTCAGGCTGGCCGGGGCCGCTGCACCAGGGCGGCCAGCCCCACCCCCACGAGGTAGAGGGCCGTGATGGCGGCGCTGAGCAGCAGCATCGTGACCGGATCGGTGGAGGGGGTGAGCACGGCCCCCGCCAGGGCCGAGGCCAGCACCACCCAGCGCCAGGCCGCCAGCATCACCCCCGCGCGCACCACGCCGAGGGCCGCCAGCAGCAGCTGCAGCACCGGCAGCTGAAAGGCCAGGGCCGTGGCCACCATCAGCAGCAGCACAAAATCCAGATAGCGCTCGATCGACCACAGCGGCTCCACCACATCGGCGCCGTAGCTCACCAGGAAGTTGAGGGCGGCCGGCACCAGGGCCCACCAGGCGAAGGCCAGGCCCGCCAGGAACAGCAGCGCCGAGCCCGCCACCGCCGGGGCCACCAGCCGCTGCTCACGGCGGGTGAGGCCCGGCAGCACAAAGCAGAGGCCCTCGTAGAGCACGTAGGGCAGGGCCAGGGTGAGGCCGGCGTAGCCGGCCACCTTGAGGGAGACGAACAGGAATTCCCCCGGTGCCAGCTGCAGAAAGCGGATGCCGTGGGCCGGCACCTCCAGCAGCCGCACCAGCGGCTTCACCAGCAGCAGGCAGCCCGCTGCCCCGATCACCACCGCCAGCAGGCTGCGCAGAATGCGCCGCCGCAGCTCCTCCAGGTGGTCCACCAGCGTCATCTCCACCTCGCCGGGGCACTGGTCGTCGGGATGGGTGCTGGCTGGCGCGCTGTCGTCGGGGGGGCTGGGCGGCACCCGGATCGGCGGCGGCGGCGCCAGGGCCGCGGCCGATGCGGGCTGGGGGTCGGTTTCGCTCATGGCTGTGGCTCCTCCCCGAGGCTAGAGACCGCTGGATGCAGCAGGGTCCTGGCCCGCTCCGGCTCGGCCCACAGCACCGTGCCGCCGCGGTGGCGCACGGTGCCCGGCCCGGCTCCTGGGATGCGCTGCAGGTCGTCGGTGGGCACCATCACCACGGCCACCCGGCCATTGCCGCGGGCGCGGCTGAAATGGGCCGCCAGATCGGAGGCGGCCTGGAGATCGGCATCCGCCGCCTCGGCCTCCGAGGCCTTCAGCACCACATGGCTGCCAGGACACTCCTGGGCATGGAACCAGAGGTCGCCGCGGCGGGCCTGGCGCAGGCTGATCCATTCGTTCTGGCGGTGGTTGCGGCCCACCTGCAGCCGCAGGCCCCCCGGGCTGCGCAGTTCCAGGGGGCAGGGAGGTTGGGCTCCGGAGCCGCCGTCGCGGCTGCCCGCGGCCCGGTGGAGCCGGCCCTTGCCGCGGCTGCCTTGCAGCAGCTCCTGGCAGTCGTCCTCCAGGGCCTGGAGCTGGCGCTCGTCCTGGTGCTGCCCGTCGCCCTCCTGCTGTTCCAGAAAGGTGAGGCTGGCCTCCAGCTGGTCGATGCGCTGGCGGTGCTGCTCCAGCCGCGGCGTGATCGCCGCCACGGAGCGCCGCAGCTTGCGGGCACGTCGGTAGAGCCCCTGGGCCTGCGCCACCTGCTCGCGGCTGGGCTGCTGCAGGCAGAGCAGGGCATCGGCCTGCTGCTGCAGGGCCTCGCTGTTCTCCACCTGGTCGAGCAGTTGCTGCTGGTGCTGGCACTGCTGCCGCTCCCGCTCCAGTGCCTGCTGCAGCCGCTGGCGCAGGGCCTGCAGCCGCTGGCGTCGCTGCCGGCAGCCCAGTTCCCGGCCGTAATAGTCGGCCAGGGCCCGGTTGATCGGCAGGCCTGCGGCGGCCTTTCGCGGCGGCGGCTCCCCTGGCGGTGCCTGTTCGTCAGGGGCCCAGCAGCTGTAGGCCGTGGCGACACCGCGCTGGAACTGGAACTGCCGCCGCTGCAGCGCGCGAAGCCAGGCTTGCCAGCGCTGCCACAGCCCCTGCCACTGCTGGGGGGTGAGCGACTCCACCGGACTGGCCAGCAGGGCTTCGGCGCTGGTGCGCTCGGCCCCGCACAGCTGCAGGGCGAGGGCCGGGCTGATGCCCTGATAGGCCCCCTGCAGGGCCTGCCGGAGCGACACGGGCAGCAACAGCAGCTGCCCGTGCCAGTGCTCGAAGCTCTCCTCCAGGGCGGGCGGCTGCCCCGCCAGGGCCGGTGGCGGCACGTAGGGGTCGCCGGTGCCGATCGGCCGCAATCGCGATTGCTGCTCTCGCACCTGCCGGGCGGCGGCCACCACGCGCCGCTCCTGGTCGAGCAGAAACAGATTGCTGCGGCGGCCCATCAGCTCCAGCACCAGTCGGCGGCAGATTGCCCCCCCGGGCCGCGGTGCGAAGGCCAGCTCCACCACCCGCTCCCAGCCCTGTTGCTCCAGGGCCACCAGGGCCAGGCCCCCGAGGCCGTGCTGCAGCTGCTGGGCCAGGGTGCTGCCGCCACCGATCCTGGGCGGCGGATCGATGGCCAGCAGCCGCGGCGCTTCCGCCAGCCAGCTCAGCTCGATCCAGGTGACGCCTTCCAGGGAGCGGAATCCCAGTTGCAAAGTGTGGGCATCACACTGCTGGGCCTTTTCGAAGCGGCTCGGCACCAGGGCCGGCTCCAGTTCCGCCAGCACCGCCAGCAGGCTGGTGAGATCCATGGCCTGGAGAGGCAGCGGGGCCATGGCGGCGACTCTGGTGCTGCGGGGGCGCCCCTACTCTGCAGGCCCGTGTTCAATCCAGTGCTCAATCCAGCGATGGACGCCCCCGCCGGCCGGCTCTTTCTGATCACTGGGCCCAGTGGGGTGGGCAAGGGAACGCTGGTGCAGGCGCTGCTGGAGCGCCACCCCCAGATCTGGCTCTCGATTTCCGCTACCACCCGTGCCCCCCGGGCCGGCGAGGAGGAGGGCCGCCACTACTTCTTCCTCGATCGCGAGGCCTTTGCGGCCACCGTGGCCCAGGGGGGCTTGCTGGAGTGGGCGGAGTTCGCCGGCAACTGCTACGGCACCCCCCGCCAGCCGGTGGAGGCCCAGCTGGCCGCGGGCCGGCCGGTGCTGTTGGAGATCGAGCTGGAGGGGGCGCGGCAGGTGCGCAAGAGCTTCCCCAGCGGCTTCCAGATCTTTGTTGAGCCCCCCAGCTTTGAGGAGTTGGAGCGTCGCATCCGCGGCCGCGGCACCGACAGCGAGGAGGCGATCACGCGTCGCCTGGCCCGGGCCAGGGTGGAGTTGGAGGCCGCAGCGGAGTTCGATGCCCTGCTGGTGAATGGTGATCTTCAGCAGGCCCTGGCCCACTTGGAGCAGCTGATGGGCCTGGCCTGAGGCCCATGCTCAGCGACACGGCTGGGATACAAAAAAGCGGCCCCTGAGGGCCGCTTGATCAATCGTTCCGCTCACATCGGGTGGAACAGCAGATCGGGATAGAAGCGGTTGAACTCGATCAGGATGCCGGCGGTCACGGTGAACCAGATGGCGGCAAACACCGGGGCGGTGGTCAGGAACTTTTTCATGGCAGCGAACCTGTGGGCGACGATCGGGGTGGAGGGGAGAACTGCGATCAGCGGGGTGAGACGGTGACCTTGTCGTCGGCCTCCAGCAGCTTGCCGCTGGTGAACTCGCCGAAGGCGGCGATGGGCCAGCTGGCGGCAGCCAGGGTGCTCTTGAACGCCAGGGGAAGATCGATCTGGATCTCCTTCATGGTTGCGTCCTTGTCGGCGCGGATGGCCTTGAGGTAGTTGCGGCCAGCCCAGCCGATGGTGCCAGCGATATAGAGGAAGGCGATGCCGGGGATCATGAACTCACCGGCGTGGCTCCAGCGGCCGTCCACGATCAGGTGGGGCAGGCCATCGGTGCCGCAGAGGGCCTGGCTGTAGAGCTCGAAGCGGGCCTTGGCCTGCTTGGTAGTGGCTGCACTGGCGCGCTGTTGGAAGCGGGCGCTCTCAGCGCAGGGGGTGAGGCCTGCCACATCGGCCTTGGCCACAGGGGCGAAGCCGAAGATCAGCAGGGCGGAAATGAGAACAGCGAAAAGGCGGCGCATCGGGTCCAGCAGCTGCACGGCAGGATGTCACGCTCGGACAGTAGGGGAGCTGCTCGGAGACGATGCCCACGGTCCTGGCCCTCGAAACAAGTTGTGACGAGTCCGCGGCAGCGCTGGTGCGGGATCAGCAGGTGCTGGCGAGTGCCGTGGCCTCCCAGGTGGAGGAGCACGCCCGCTACGGCGGGGTGGTGCCGGAGATCGCCTCCCGCCGCCACGTGGAGGCCCTGCCGGCCTTGATCGAGCAGGTGATGGCCAAGAGCGGCCTGGCCTATGGCGAGCTCGACGCCATCGCGGCCACGGTGGCGCCCGGCCTGGCGGGGGCACTGCTGGTGGGTTCGATCACCGGCCGCAGCCTGGCGCGGCTGCACGGCAAGCCCTTCCTGGGGGTGCATCACCTGGAGGGCCACCTCTGCTCGGTGCACCTGGGCGAACCCCTGCCCCAGGGGCCCTACCTGGTGCTGCTGGTGAGCGGCGGCCACACGGAGATGATCCGGGTGGACGGCCCTGGGGCTTACACCCGACTGGCCCGCAGCCGCGACGACGCCGCTGGCGAGGCCTTCGACAAGGTGGCCCGGCTGCTGGGGCTGGGCTACCCGGGCGGCCCCGCGATCCAGGCGGCAGCGGCCGCGGGGGATCCGCGACGCTTTCCCCTGCCCAAGGGCCGGGTGTCGCTGCCGGAGGGGGGCTTCCATCCCTACGACTTCAGCTTCAGCGGCCTCAAGACCGCCGTGCTGCGGCTGGTGAACCAGCTGAAGGCCGAGCAGCAGGCGGAAGCCGCACGCCCGCAGCCCTTCCCCCTGGCGGATGTGGCGGCCAGCTTCGAGCAGGTGGTGGCCGATGTGCTGGTGGAGCGCACCTGCCGCTGTGCCCGCGACCAGGATCTGCGCACCCTGGTGATGGTGGGCGGGGTGGCGGCCAACCGGCGCCTGCGGGCCGCCATGGAGCGGCGCTGCGCTGAGCTGGGGCTGCAGTGGCGGGTGGCGCCGCTGGCCTACTGCACCGACAACGCCGCCATGATCGCCGTGGCGGCGGAGCAGCGGTTGCTGGCTGGGGGGGTGAGCGACATCCGCCTGGCGGTGGCGCCCCGGCTGGCCCTGGAGGATGCCGTTGCCCTCTATGACCCGCAGGCGCCCTTCTAAGACCTCTAGGCTCATTCCACGCATTGGCAGTTGCGATGGCCACCGCCCACCCCCGGGACAGCGCCCAACCCCGGGAGACGGTTGAGGCCGCGCCCGAGGAACTCAATCAGTGGAAGCGGGGATTCACCCCCCAGGCGGAGATCTGGAACGGCCGCATGGCGATGCTCGGCCTCTCGGTGGGGCTGGGGATGCTGCTGGTGGTGCGGCTGTTCGGCGACATCTCCGCCGCCCATTAGTGCAGCTGCGGCCTACACCTTCCCCCGCAGGACCATCGCCAGCTCATTGGGCTTGAGGCTCTGGGCGATGGCATCCTCCGCTGCCACGCGGCCCTCCTCCACCAGCTTGGCCAGGGCCTGGTTGGCCGTTTGCATGCCATCGAAACCGCTGCGCTCCATGATTTGCTCGATCTCCTCCAGTTCGCTGCGCTGGATGTAGTCCTTGCAGGCTTCGGTGTTGATCAGGATGTCGTGGTAGCCGGCGCGTTTGCCGTCGGTGGTCTTGATCAGCCCCTGGGCGATCACGGCGATCAGCGCTTCCGACACCCCGCGGCGCACGCCCTCCTGCTCGCCGGGGGGAACCATGCCCAGCACCCGTTCCACCGTCTTCACCGCGGAGTTGGTGTGCAGGGTGCCAAACACCAGGTGGCCGGTCTGGGCGGCCTCCAGGGCGGTGGCGAGGGTTTCCTGGTCGCGGATTTCGCCGATCAGGATCACATCGGGATCTTCCCGCAGGGCGGCCCGCAGGGCGTTGTGGAACAGCTTGGTGTGCTGGCCCACCTCCCGGTGCCGCACCAGCGATTGGCGGCTTTCGTGCACGAACTCCACCGGATCCTCGATCGTGAGGATGTGGCGGCTCATGTTGGTGTTGATACAGTCGATCATCGCCGCCAGGGTGGTGCTCTTGCCGGAGCCCGTGGGGCCGGTCACGAGAATCAGACCCTTCGGCCGGGCACACAGCTGCTTGAGCACCTCCGGCAGCTTGAGTTCCTCGAGGGTCAGGATCCTCTGGGGAATCAGGCGCAGCACCATCGCCTGGCCCCGCAGGGAATCCATCAGGTTGATGCGCACGCGCACGAAGGGGAAGGCATGGGAGCCGTCGAACTCCTTCTCCTGCATGAAGCCATCGATCTGGGCTGGGGTGAGCATCTCCCGCAGCCAGCTCTGGAAGGTGGCCGGATCGGTGATGGGCCAGCCGGTGCGCAGCATCTCACCGCGGGCCCTGTAGCGGGGCTCTTCACCCACCCCGAGGTGCACATCGGAGTAGTTCTGCGCGTGGGCCAGCCGCACGATGCCCTCCAGGTTGGCCGGCATCGCCCCGCCCACAGCTCCCTCCTGGCCTGGTGCCGAGGATGGCGGCTCAGGGGCGGCCGGCGCTGCTGCTGATGCCGGTGGTGGTGCCGGCGGCGCTGCTGGTGTGATGCCGGCGGGAAAGAGGCCTGGCGGGAAGAGCGATTCGGGGCTGGCCATCGGCCATGGGCGGGGCACATCCACCAGGATCGCCGCAAATCAGCGGCTTGTGCATGGCTGGGGGGTGCGGAGCCCTCCGGCGGGCATCTTTAAGATCCGCCTGGATGCAGCTGCGCCGTGACCACGCTCCACAACGTCTGCATCGTGCTGGGCACCCGGCCAGAGGCGATCAAGCTGGCGCCCGTGATCCAGGCCTTCCAACGGGCCGACGACTTTCACACCCGCGTGGTGCTCACCGGCCAGCACCGGGAAATGGTGGCCCAGGTGATGGATCTGTTCGGCCTGACGGCCGACCGGGACCTGGCCCTGATGACCCCGAAGCAGACCCTCACCCACGTGACCTGCGCGGCCTTGCAGGGCCTGAAGGAGGAGTTCGAGCAGCACCGCCCCGATCTGGTGCTGGTGCAGGGCGACACCACCACCGCCTTCGCCGCGGCGCTGGCGGCGTTTTACGAGCAGATCCCGGTGGGGCACGTGGAGGCCGGCCTGCGCACCGACAACATCTTTGATCCCTATCCGGAGGAGGCCAACCGCCGCCTGATCTCCCAGCTGGCCCTGCTGCACTTCGCCCCCACCCACGTGAGCGCCCGCAACCTGGCGGCTTCCGGCGTGGTGGGGGAAACCGTCACCACCGGCAATACGGTGATCGACGCGCTGCTGCTGATGGCGGAGCAGGCCCCGCCGTTTGAGCTGCCGGGGCTGGATTTCGAGCGCCAGCGGGTGATGCTGGCCACGGTGCACCGTCGCGAGAATTGGGGCGAGCGGCTGCAGGAAATCGGTCGCGGCTTCCTGGCGGTGCTGGAGCGCTTCCCGGACACGGCCCTGCTGTTGCCCCTGCACCGCAACCCCACCGTGCGCGAGCCGCTGCAGGCCCTGCTGGGGGATCACCCGCGGGCGTTCCTCACCGAACCCCTCGACTACGACCGGCTGGTGGCGGCCATGCGCGGCGCCACGCTGCTGCTCACCGATTCCGGCGGCCTGCAGGAGGAGGCCCCGGCCCTGGGCAAGCCGGTGCTGGTGCTGCGCCGCACCACCGAGCGGCCGGAGGCCGTGGATGCGGGCACCGCCAAGCTGATCGGCACCGCCAGCGCCGACATCCTGCGGGAGACCAGCCTGCTGCTGGAGAACGCCGAGGCCTATGAGGCCATGGCCCGCGCCCACAACCCCTTCGGCGATGGCCAGGCCAGTGCCCGCATCCTGGACACCAGCCGCAGCTTCCTGAACGAGCGCCGCCGCAACGCCGCCGGCTGAGGGATGTCCCTCAGTCCTTGCCCCGGGTCTTCTTGGCCCAGGGCGGCAGGTCGATGAACACCCGGGTGCCGGGGCGCAGCCCCGAGAGAATCTGGGTGTCGCGGCCACTGCTGGCCCCCAGGCTCACCGGCTGGAAGGTGGGTTGATTGCCCTTGCCCACCAGCAGCACCCCCGGCCGGCCGTCTTCCGTGACCACGGCCACGGTGGGCACGAGGGTGCGGGCCGCCAGGGCACCGGTGTTGAAGTCGATGTCGGCGGTCATGCCGATGCGCAGCTCCGGGGGTGGATTGAGCATGCGCAGTTTCACCTCGAAGGAGGTGACGTTGTTGAGTTTCTCGGCCCGCGGCGCGATCTGGCGCACCTGGGCGGCAAAGCGACGGTCGGGGAATGCATCCACCCGCACGCTGGCGGCCTGCCCCACCTTGAGCCGGCCGATGTCGCTTTCGGGCACCTTGGCGATGGCCTCGAGGCCCTGGGCCAGTTCCACCACCGAGGAACTGCTGGCACCGGCACTGGCGCTGGCGGACGTGGTGGGGGTCACGTAGGCACCGGGATCGGCGAAGCGGGCGGTGATCACGCCGGAGAAGGGGGCCCGCACGGTGAGTTCGCTGCGTTCCATCTGCCGTTGCTCCAGCCGTTGCTGGGCCGCCCGCGCACTGGCCAGGTCCACCAGATAGGTGCTGCGGATGCGGTTGAAGTCGTTCTGGCTGATGGCCTTCTGGCGGATCAGTCCCTCGTTGCGCTGCAGCTCGCTGCGGCTGCGGGCCAGGAGGGCCTGGGCCGATTCCAGCTGGGCCTGCAGTTCCTGGAGCCGGTCGCTCAGATCGCCGCTGTCCATCAGGGCGATGGGCTGGCCCGCCTGCACCCTGTCGCCCTCATCCACATACAGCTGTTGCAGCACGCCCTGGCGCTTCGGGCTCACATTCACGCGGCGGTAGGCGCCCAGCTCGCCGCTGGCGGTGATCACGCCTGGCAGGGCTCCCTCTCTGGCCACCACGGTGTAGGTGGCCAGAGAGCGCTGCTGGCTGGCCGTGCGGCGTTGGCCCACCAGGGCGCCACCAGCGGCGATCAGCACCGCAGCGCCCAGTAGGCCGGCCCACAACCGCCGCCGCCTGAACCAGCGCCTGGGGGCCGCTCCGGCCACGATCCGGTTGCTGGCGCCAGCCGGCTCGGAGCCCTCGCGGCGGGGAGAGGGTTGGAGCATTGCGGAAGGAATGGTTCGGCGCCTGCGCTGCATCCAGTCTTCCTGGTCGCCGGCGCCAGTGGGGCCCTGCTGCGGGGCGGATCACCGGCGCTGGGGTGCCGTGGCGGGGGCGGCCTACATTCCATCGATGCTCAAAGCCGGAATCGTCGGCCTGCCCAACGTCGGCAAGTCGACCCTGTTCAACGCCCTCGTGGCCAACGCCCAGGCGGAGGCCGCCAACTATCCCTTCTGCACGATCGAGCCCAACTCGGGCATCGTGTCGGTGCCGGATCCCCGGCTGCAGCAGCTCTCCCAGGTGAGTGGCAGCAAGGAGATCATCCCCACCAAGGTGGAATTCGTGGACATCGCCGGCCTGGTGAAGGGGGCGAGCCAGGGCGAGGGCCTGGGCAACAAGTTTCTGGCCAACATCCGCGAAGTGGACGCGATCGTGCACGTGGTGCGCTGCTTCGAGAACGACGACGTGATCCACGTGAGCGGCTCGGTGGGCCCGGCCCGCGACGCCGAGGTGATCAATCTCGAACTGGGGCTGGCGGATCTGGCCCAGGTGGAGAAGCGGCGCGAGCGCCTCAAGAAGCAACTGCGCACCAGCAAGGAGGCCCAGACCGAAGACGCCGCCCTGGAGCGCATCCAGGCGGTGTTGGAGCAGGGGGGGGCGGCCCGCAGCGTGGCGCTCAGTGAGGAGGAGGCGTTGATGGTGAAGCCCCTGGGGCTGCTCACCGCCAAGCCGATCATCTACGCCACCAACGTGAGTGAAGACGACCTGGCCTCCGGCAACGCCTACTGCGAGGAGGTGGCAGCGCTGGCCGCCAAGGAGGGTGCCGGCACGGTGCGCATCTCCGCCCAGGTGGAGGCCGAGCTGATCGAGCTGCCCGAGGAGGATCGAGCTGAGTTCCTGGCGGGGCTGGGGGTGGAGGAGGGCGGCCTGCAGAGCCTGATCCGCGCCACCTACGCCCTGCTGGGCCTGCGCACCTACTTCACCACCGGCGAGAAGGAAACCCGTGCCTGGACCATCAAGGCCGGCATGACCGCTCCCCAGGCCGCTGGCGTGATCCACACCGACTTCGAGCGCGGCTTCATCCGCGCCCAGACCATCGGCTACCAGCAACTGCTGGAGGCCGGCTCGCTCGCCGAAGCGCGCAACAAGGGCTGGCTGCGGGCCGAGGGCAAGGAATACGTGGTGGCCGAGGGGGATGTGATGGAGTTCCTGTTCAACGTCTGAGCCGCTCTGAGGGCTGCCTCGCCGGTCGGTTGCTTCGCCGGTCGGCTGCATCGCCGATTCCCTGCATCACAATGGAGGCCCGCTTCAGTCTTGCGATGACCGCCCAGCAACCCACCAACCCCGCTGGCGACGACCCGCATCCCCACGATTTCGACGTGCAGAAGGAACTGCACCAGAAGATCCGCAACGATCCCGACTACGACGATTGGGAGTACGGCACCGAGCCCCTGCCCCATGAGGCCTGGGTGGCCAAGCGCAGCCCCGAGTCGCACTGACCTCCTGGATCAACCTTTGCGGTGGGCCCGGCGCCTGATCGGTCCCACCAGCCCCAGGGCCAGCACGCAGATCCCAGCCACCAGCAGCCACAGCAGGGCGCCGTTGCCCTGGCTGTCGAGCAGGGCTCCGGCCAGCAGCGGTGCCCCGAAGGCGCTGACCGCAAAGCACTGGGAGAACAGGGCCATGGCCAGGCCTCCATGGCCCTCGGGACTCAGCTCCACCACCGCTTCCGTGGAGGTGGGCAGAAAGGCCGCCTCCCCCAGGGCCAGGGGCACCAAGGCCACGATCACCAGCCAGAGTCCGTCGCGGCTGAGGGCCGACAGGGCGAGCAGCAGCGTGCCGCCCCCGAAGCACACCAGGCTCAGCCCCAACCCCACTGCTACCGAGCGGTCGGCCAACAGCCGGCCCACCGGCCACTGGATCAGCGTTAACAGCCCCAGGTGCACCCCGATCAGCAGGGCGCTGATGGCCTGGGGTTGGGCCGCCCGTTCCAGGCCCCCGCGCACCAGATCCAGCGGCAGGGCGCTCTGCATCAGCGCCGGGATGGCGGTGGCCACCACCGACACCGCCAGCATCGGCAGCAGGGGCATCCACCAGCGGCCCAGGGGCTGCCCTTCCCCCCGAGCGGGGCTGCGGACCGCCCGTGGCAGGGGGCGGGCCAGCAGCAGCCCGGCCAGGACCAGCACGGAGAGCATGTCCACCATGTAGATGCCCCGCAGGTGGCCCTGGCTGGCCAGCAGGGCGCCGCAGAGGGTGCCGGCGGCCACCCCAAGCGCATCGCCGCTGCGCACCAGGGCGTAGCCCCGGGCCGAGGCCAGCGGCGGCGCGCAAAGCGGCACCGCCAGTTCCACGGCGGGCCAGTAGAGCCCGCCGGCCGTGCCCAGCAGCAGCTGGCCGGCCCCGTAGGCGGGAAACTGCTGCGCCCCCACCAGCAGGGCATCGCCCAGGAAGCCGCTCAGGGCCGCCAGTAGCACCGGCAGCCCGCAGCTCAGGCCGCGATCCAGCAGGGCACCGCTGGCGAAGCGGGCCAGGGTGCCCGCCAGGGCCGCCAGGGCCAGTCCTGCGCCCACGGAGGAGGCGCTGAAGGCCGCCTGGTGGAACACCATCGGCGTGAGGTAGAGCACCCCGCCCGCCCCAAAGCTGGCCACCAAGCGCACGATGGCCAGCTCGCGCAATGGCGCGGGAAACTGGAGCCACCAGCTTCGGCTTGCGGCGTCTCTCTTTGGCTGTCCCAACCCGCTCTCGCCGCCTTGCCATGTTGGTGCGCAGTCTGCTCGCCGCGCTGCTGGTGGCCTCGCCGTTGCTGCCGGCGCGGCTGCGGGCGGCAGACCTGCTGGAGCTGCGGCTCGATGGCCTGCATCTGCCTCTGGATCTGCGGGAGCTTGAAGCCTGGACCCGGGATCCACTGCATCCCCAGGGGGATCTGGGGGCCTGGCTGGACCTGCTGGAGCCCGTCAGCCGGGCCAACCTGCTGCGGCTGTTGCGGGCCCCCCTGGTGCGGGATCGCTCCCTGGCCCAGCAGCTGTTGCAGAGCTGGGCTGGCCAGAGGGTTCTGGAGGAGCTCGGCGACCTGATCCAGAGCGAGCAGGGCAATGCCGCCCCCCAGCTGCTCGCCAGCCTCAGCCAGCTGCTGCAGCGCCAGCCCCAGGTGAGCAGCATCGAGCTGCTGCGGGCCGTGCCGGTGCGGCAGCTCAGCCTGAACCTCGACGGCCTGCTCCAGTTCGCGGCCCAGTGGCGCCTGCAGCTGCGGCAACAGCAGCGGGCCCTCCAGGCGCTGCGGCAGTTACCGCTGCCGCAGCGCAGTCCGCTGATGCCGATCACCGATGGGGTGGCCCTGGCCCGCGGTGCCCCGCCCCTGGATCCCAAGCTCGCCAGCCCGCAGCGGCTCAGCCTCGCCGTGGCCCACCGCCGCGAGCCCCTTGAGCTGCTGGTGTGGCCCCCATCGGCCTCGGCGTCGCCGCGATCGGGGCCCTGGGTGCTGCTCAGTCCTGGTCTGGGCGGCAGCAGCACCCAGCTGGAGTGGTTGGCGGTGGCCCTGCGCCAGCGCGGCTGGCCGGTGTTGCTGTTGGACCATCCCGGCAGCGACGAGCGGGCCGTGCGTGAACTGCTCGACGGCCGCCGGCCGCCGCCCGGGGCGGAAACCCTTCGGTTGCCCCGCCTCGGCGATTCCGTGGTGTTGATGGGCCACTCCCTGGGGGGCCTCGCCAGCCTGCTGGCGGCCGGCCTGCGCCCGGAGCCCGGTCTGCCGCGGCGCTGTGAGCGGGCCCTCGATGGCATCCCGCTGATCAACCTCTCGCAGCTGCTGCAATGCCAGCTGCCCCAGGTATCGCTGCCGCCCCCCTTGCCCTTGGCCCAGCCCATCGCCGGGGTGGTGAGCTTCAACGGCTTCGGCAGCCTGCTCTGGCCCCAGCGGGGGCTGCAGGGGCTCAACGCGCCCGTGCTGCTGGTGGGCGGCAGCCTGGATCTGATCACCCCACCCCTCAGCGAGCAGCTGCGGCTGTTCCTCCCTGCAGGCCATGCCGGCAGCCGGTTGGTGCTGGTGGAGGGGGGCAGCCACTTCTCGCCGGTGCGCATCCGCCAGGGGGATCAGGCCCTGTTCCGGCTGGGGGAGGAACTGGTGGGGGTGGATCCGGCCCGGGTGCAGGCGCTGATCCTCAGCCTCAGCAGTGAGTTTCTGCAGGGCCTGCAGCAGCCGCGGCCGCTGCCTGACCGCCTATGTGCTCGACCATGGGGCCGCCGACCGCTGGCGCTCCGCCATCCGCAGCGGCCCCTAGCCCCCAGCCCCTGGCGGCGCTGCTCAGAACTGGATGCGCGGATCCAGCAGCGCCACCACCAGATCCACCAGCACGCTCACCGCCACCACCAGGCCCGCCACCACCACCACGATGCCCTGCACCACCGGATAGTCGCGTTGGCCAATCGCCTCCTGCAGCCGGAAAGCCACCCCGGGCCAGGAGTAGGTGACCTCGATCAACAGCGCCCCGCCGATCAGGGAGGCCACCGTGATGCCGGTGATGGTGAGCACCGGCAGCAGGGCGTTGGGCAGGGCATGGCGCAGCACCACCCGCCGTTCGCTCAGGCCGCGGCTGCGGGCCGCCTCCACATAATCCGAATCCAGGGAGCGGCGCAGATTGAGCCGCAGGGCATTGGCGAACACGCCGCTGAGCAGCAGCCCCAGGGTGCTGGCCGGTAGCACCAGGTGGCGCAGGGCGCCCCAGAATTGCTGTCCGTTGGCCCGCAGCAGGCTGTCGAGCAGATAGAAGCCGCTGCCGCTGGGCGGCACCAGGGTGGCCGGGAAGCGACCCCCCACGGGCAACCAGCCCAGCCAGACCGCGAACACCAGCTGCACCACCATCGCTGCCCAGAACGGCGGCAGGGCGTAGGTGCCGATGCCGTACAGCCGGCCCGCCAGATCCAGGCGGCCCTCTGGCCGGGCAATGCCGCTGAAGCCCACCGCCAGCCCCACCACGGCGGCGATCAGCAGCGCCACCAGCCCCAGCTCCAGGCTGGCGGGCAGGCTGCGGCCGATCACCGCCGCCACCGGTTCCTGGTTGGTGAGCGACGTGCCCAGCTGGCCCTGCAGCAGATCGCCCAGATAGTGGCCGTATTGCACCAACAGCGGTTGGTCCAGCCCCAGCTGCTGCCGCAGGGCCTCGCGCGCCTCCAGGGGGGCGCGGGTGCCCAGCAGCGCATCGATGGGATCACCGGGTGCCACCCGCAGCAGCAGAAACACCAGGCTGGCGATCAGCCACAGCATCAGCGGCACCAGCGCCAGCCGGCCGGCCAGATAGCGAAGCAGGGCGCGGCGTCGGCTCATGGTGTGCCCCGGCTGAGGGCCTGCAGCAGCAGCCGCCCCGAGCCATCAAACTCCGGCCTCGAGATGGACGGCTGGGCCCAGGCTCGCGGTGCCACCTGCCACACGGGGATGTAGGCGGCGCCATGGGCAGCACGGCGCTGGATGGTCTGCAGCAGCTGCTGGCGAGCCGCACCCTGCAGGCTCTCGGTGGCCTCCAGTTGTCGTTGCAGCCCCGGAGCGGTCCAGAAGCTCCCGAAGGCGGCACTGCCACCCGCCAGGCAACGGCTGCCGGAGGCCTTGGCGCAGGCCAGCATCGGCAGCAGGTAGATTTCGGGATCGGGGTAGTCGCCGCTCCAGTCGAGCAGGATCATCGGAAAGGCACCTTTCTCCAGCTGGCGGTAGGCGGTGGTGGATTCCACGCCGTCGATCTCCAGGCTCACGCAGTCGTCCAGGTCGCGCCGCAACTGGGCCTGCCAGGTGAGGGCGAACAGGCGATCCGCTGGAACGTTGGAGCGGAAGGTGAGCGGCAGGTTGAGGCGCCGTCCCTGGCAGAAGCCCGCCCGCCGGTAGAGCGCCCGGGCTTGCTGGGGGCTGTAGCCCGGCCAGGACGGCGGCGTTGCGGAGGGCAGCGGTGGTGGCACCAGGGATTGCAAGGGCGCGCGCATGCCAAAGCTCACCCGTTCGCTGATCAGCCGGCGATCGAGGCTGCGGGCCACGGCCT